>PLSG01000037.1 GCA_003164155.1 Parachlamydiaceae bacterium
AGAGTATAGGAAATTCAAGCACTTCTCTTCCACTTCTTACCACCTATCGGTTTTGATTTTATCAATCCCCGATCCGGCCCTTTCAGCTGCCCCAATCATTGTAAACATATTTTGTGAGTGCGTGAGAAGAAAGTTTTTTGGCTAATCGACTCCTGGGAGTTTTAAAAATTAAACTCTTGACGTTATAGAAGAACGCAGCTATAATTATCACGAAAACAAATATTAAATAGGATAAACAATCCAACAGAACAAGTGAAATTAAACATGGCATCTTCTTTTAAGTCTTCTATGCACAGTCCTGTTTCGTCCTTTTTGCCATTGTCTGCTTTCTACGAGAAACCTTTAGAAGGGGATGAAAAAGCCTCTCTTGAACTGCTTCAAAAAAGATCTTTGAAACTAGAAGCCGATCAGAAAATTTGTCAACTAAAGCATTGGATTTGTGAAGATATCACTTTTACTCCCACAGATTTTGCGCGCTATTTCAAGACCAACGGCCTTGAAGCATGGGTAGTAGGCCCCCAAACTGTGCCATCTGACACTCCAAAATGGGGTATTAATGTATGTTTTTATCTAGACCCTTCCCATGGCACCTTAGGCAAGTTAGAGTTACATCTAAAACTAGAATATCTCATCAGCCAGTTTATCAGATCGAGGGCGCTCCAAAACAACGACCAAGCTGCCACTTTGCCGCTGGTTGACTCAGAACTTTTGACGGCCTATGGCATCTACATGCATACGTACAGCTCTATTCTAGCAGATAATTCAATCCAATCCCATTGCACGCATATAAAATTAGATGCCCTGCAAGTCAGCGCTATTTATCGCATGCGCATACCTATTCCAAGCATTGCTATAATGCCGCAATGGAACCTCTTGAGGGGAGGAGCCCGTTTTGCCATTGGACATGCCTTTGCGGTTGATCGACACGCATTTGAATTAGCCAAAAAAGAGTTCCAATCGAAAAATGCACAAGAAAATGATTTGAATCGACAAAAATACCCACTTCTTGAACAAGCCCTTGCGGCATTTAAAGTGCCAAAGCGCAGCATGCTTCTCCAAAATCTTTTGGAAATGACGGAAAAGTGGAACTACTCTATCAATCTAGGCCCTTATCAAGAGATNNAAGAGATCTCTTTGCATGAAGATTTGGCAGCTTGTAAATCATTAGAACCAAAGGAATTAGCAAGCGTATTGCCTTCAATATTGGATCGCTTATGTGTCTATCAAAATTTGCAAGAGTTCTATCCAAATGACGAAAATAGCAAAAATTTTCTTCCCATCTACAACTTATTGGAGAAGATAAGATCTTATATGGTAGATGATTTAATTACGCCCGAATTATGGCAGCAAAATCTTCCAAAATTGATCTTTCTTTTCGCTAGATTTAAAAATCATTGCCCTAACGCATATTTGCAAAAAATTGAGTGGGAATATCTACAAGACACAGTACTGTTATTTCCTCACTACTATGTAGAGGTGGGAATTTGTCGACTTCTAAGAATCTTCCTTTCGACATCCAGTGACGCTAATCAAAAAGAGTTTTTATCTCTACTTGAAGAGAGGCTTATAGAGAACGGGGCAAATACTAAGATTTCAAAGGCTATTGAGTTAATCATTGAGAATGAGCGGATCAAATCCTGGCAGCTAGTAAATCAAAGTCAAAGCCCCCTTTCTACGAAGACTTTAATGGCGTTTCATCAGCGCGTAAAAAACATGCTTAGCTTGGTGCTATACGAAAATAAAACAGAAGTTTTGCTATCACAAGTCAACATATTGGATGCTTTTTTTCAATACGCCCAAAAATTCAGTTCTTCTATTCGCCATCCTCTGATGCACGAATTGCTAACGTTTGCTATCGACAAAGGACCTTTCGCACATATAAAAATCAAAAATCTTTGGCCTAACTTACCACTCCCTTCAGACACGATTGACGATCTGCGAGAAAAATATCTGGATCTGCATTTTGGGTTAATTGCTGACTTAAACACAAGTTTCCAATACGAAGAATATCTTCTAAGAGAGACTACTAATTCGCTTCACTTTTATCAAACCATCAGTAAATCTGAAAAGTACATAAACCTTCTTCTGCAAAATCTACATTCTTTATCAGATAAACTTTTGGCAATAGATCCCTCAAAACTCGACTTTATAGTAGAGCAATATAAAAAATACATTTTTCGCGCGTGCGAAGAAGTCAACATCCCATTTGTACAAAAGTGTCTTTCCAGCTTGGGCAACGTATGCCTCGTATATGCGAACATAGCAGATTTCATCCAAGTGATGGCAAATATCTTGAAACAAAGAAAAATAGAAGGTTCTGCCATTCTCGATCTTCTAGCAAACTCCCAAAATATCTTAAATGTGTTAAGCGAACAGGAAACAAAGGAAGTTTCCTCTCAACTAAATCACCTTACCCAGATAAGTAAAAATAATCTTCCTCTTATTGTTAGTGTGTTCCAAAATCTGTTAAAACATCACCAATGGGATATAAATAAACTTCAAAGCGTTTTTGAAAGCACCTCTTATGTAAAAAATATCCAAGCCATCAGTCGCGAGAGCTACCAAGCCTATGAAGAGGGCATTGCTATGTATTGTGGGATAATTTTAAATCCCTTGCCTATGCCTCTTGAAACTCTTTCTTCAAACATCGGCTTAAATGTGCATCAACTGCAAAGCTATACTGATATTTTATTTAAAGAAAAAACCGCTATAAAACAAATATCTTCCGAACAAATCATATATTCTTTCGAGAATTTACATGCCTCAGCTTTTAATTTGTTAGAAAATCTCAAGTCTTACAATGTCAAAATCCCAAGCCAAGATAGATCACACGAACTAGAATACCATGTAACCGAATTCATGCGCTTACTAAAAGTAATTTTAAAGTCTTCTCAAAAAACTTTCGTCTTAGAATATTTTCATGGCAATCTTTATGAATACAGGAAAAATTTAATTTTTCGTCACAGCCATTTTACAACTAAAATAAAAAATCATGCAGAACACAGCAAAAGCTTGATGGCATTTGACCTACTAATTTCGGAAGCCCTCGACAAGGGCTCTTCTTTATTACTAAGCGTCCGATTTAAATCTTTTTTCGATAAAGATAAATCTGAAAAACCATTGCAAAACATTCTCCAACACTATCTTAGAGCTGCCTCTTCTCAGAAATGCCCTTTAGTAGCTATAAATCCCGAGGTGTTCGATCAATGGAAAACTCGTTTTAAAGCCATTCAGGAAATTTATTTATCTTTTAAAGATAATGATAAGAGAATGCACCACTTGCTAACTTATGCAGTCGTGCATTATCTAGCCAAAGGAGGCTGTTCCCTCCCTTTTAATACTGCCCATAACCATGGCATTAGCATTACCCCCTTTCAAGATGGAAATGAAAGCTATCATAGAAGTTACGCACCCAATAATTTCATTCTCGATGTGCTCTCTAATTCAAACACACCTCTTTCATTTGCGAATTATATGAGCCAAGGCAAGTTAATAGCGATTAACAATGAACAATTTACTAATCAAATAAAATTTCACACGCGATATGAAAAAATTTCCTCGCCAGAAGAATTCTCGCAAAAGCTTTTTCAAGCCATCCAAATAACCACGGAAAACAGACTCGATAAGCATTATATATTTTTTGATTTTCTCAGTTATTTTAACATCAATAGAATAGAACATTGCTGGCACTCCATTTTAACAGTGGTAGATAAATACAATGCCAGCAAACCAATATCTTCCCAGCACATCTCTGTCCAACAGGCGATGAAAAAAATTATACTAGGATTATCTGCCCCGTCAAACCACACATATCAAAATCAAGCATATCTTGTATTGCTGCATATACCCTTCGATGATCTTAAGATTTCCCAAGAAAAACTGGATTTCATATCTTCTTTGGTCAGCAGTAAAGGCTTTACTCCGACATGGTTAGCCGCGGCGCGCGCCTGTGCACATAAATATCCATTACCTAAACTTCTTACATTGCTCCCTTTTCCGATGAGTGTTGAAGGCAAAGTCACTCTAGAGTTTCCTGTCGCCACTTTTGCGGAGTTCTACCAACACCCGATAGCTAAAAAATTTATACAGGGACCAACTAGTGTCAAAAACACAACCATCCCTTTTCTTGGCAATACACTCATGCGGCTCATCGGAGGAGCACAAATAGAGAATGTAGAAGAGATTTTTATCAAGAAAGGCTTAGTCTCGCTTTTAAAATTTTCTTTATCCAAAGTACTAGAGCATATGGATAAAGCCTTACATGTTTCATATGAAATGGGTTCCACCACTCAAAAATATTGCAATTTTTTTGATTTGATTTTTGAAGAGATCGCCCTTTGGTTGAGCATAGCAGAACCGCATGCCCAAGGAAAGCTCCAGAATATTATCGCTGAAAATTTCTGTAAATCTTCTAAGATCAAACCAGCCATGGTGCGCTTCAACCATAATGGTATGAGCGCTTCTTCCGAAATTATCCAAGCTCTCATTAGCTTTAACCAGAGACCTAAGAAAATTAATGTTATGTCTTTTGATACTATTTACTCA
>PLSG01000400.1 GCA_003164155.1 Parachlamydiaceae bacterium
TTTGCGATAAAATTTTTTCAATTCGCTAATCTAGATTGCCCGGCAAAGCGTCAAACCATAAATCGCCCCAGGACACTCCTCCATCAAGGCCTGAGCACAACACTGAAGTGTGCTGCCGGAAGTCAACACATCGTCGATCAGCAAAATACACTTGTCATGTAGCTGCGCAGGATTTTTCAAGGTAAATCTCTTGGCGCTCAATTGCTGCCGTTGCCGATGGTTCAGACCAGCTTGACTATAATCTCCGCTGGAGCGTTTCAGCGCATCTAGATAGGGAACATGCANNGGCCATGCCTTGGGCCAAAAGCGCACTTTGGTTGTATCCTCGATCAAGCCAATGCGTAAAAGCCAAAGGCACAGGTACGACCACGTCGGGCAAAGGCCAATCCAAGTGGCAAAACTGCGCCACCAAATAGGCAGCTAAACCGTTGGCTAGATAGGGTTTATCGGAATACTTAAGGCTTTTAACTAAAGTCGCTGGCGGTCCCATATAATCAAAAGCCGCCGCCACGCGATGCATCAGCTGAGTCTGTTTATGGGCGGCTGCCATGCAAACCACACAGGCAGGCCGTTCGGGGCTATATTCATCTGAAAAGCAGAAGGGACAGCGCGTCGCCGGATCGATCAGATCCATCTGAGCCAAACACACTGCACAAAGCAAGCGCGACTGTGCATCCAGGCCACACCGGCAATGCATGCAGGTCGGAGGATACACCAGGTTGACAAAGGAAAGGCAGACTTGATTTATTAGGGAAAACATGGACAAGGAAAATTATTTATTTTATGATGTTTATTTAATATAATGTGCTGACCCATGCTATGAATTTACATGAATTGAAGCAAGAGAATTTTATGACACCCCACAAAGCTGCCCCTTCCCCAAAATCGATATCAGCGGATTCACACCCCACAAAAGGCTCCTCATTGCCGTTTCTGCCCTATGTCCAACCCTCTATTAGCCCTGAGGACATTGCCGCGGTGAGCCTGGCGTTGAGCACCCCCCAAATCACCAGAGGAACGCATGTGGCGGCTTTTGAGCAAGCCGTGGCAGACTACTGCCATGTACCTTACGCTGTAGCCTTCAGCAGCGGTACGGCAGCCCTACAGGCGGCGTATTTTGCCGCTGAAACAAATTCCTTCGACAAGCTGCTAACCTCTCCCAACACTTTTGTGGCCACAGCTGGCGCAGGCATGCTTTTTGGGGCGACACCTGTTTTTATGGATATCGACCGACAAACAGGAAACATGGATTTGGATCAATTGGAAGCTACGCTAGCTCAGCCCGCCTCGCAAGGACGCACCATCATTACGCCCGTACACTTTGCCGGCATCGCCGTGGACATGCAGCGGCTGGAAAGCTTCATCGCCTGCCCCGACACCATAGTCATCGAAGATGCAGCGCATGCCTTGGGCTCATGCTATGCAGATGGACAGAAAGTAGGCTGCTGCGCCTGGAGCCAGATGACTATGTTCAGTTTTCACCCCAATAAGCATATCACCACAGGGGAAGGGGGCATGGTCACTACCCAAGACCCAGCTCTGTGGCATCGCCTGCAGCTCTTTCGCGACAATGGCATTGAAAGACATCCGGAATATATGCAGCAAGCGCCAGCATCTGGCTATTATGAAGTGCATGCGCTGACTGGCAATTACAATTTCACCGAAATGCAGGCGGCGCTTGGTCTCTCTCAGCTCAAACGCCTTGACGCTTTTGTAGAAAAAAAACGGCTGCTGGTCAAGCGCTACCGCAAACATTTAAGCGGCCTACCCCACATCAACTTGTGGGCACAAGAGCACGACCCCTTCACTGCCTATCACTTATGCGTAGTCCAAATTGACTTTGCGGCAATCAAATCCACGCGCGCCAAAGTGATGGCCGCTCTGCAACAGCAAGGCATCGGATCTCAAGTCCACTACATCCCGTTGTATAGGCACCCCTTCTTCCAAAAAAAGATGGGCGATCTCACGCCTTACTTCCCCCAAACAGAAAGCTACTACGCACAGGCGTTGTCCCTGCCGCTCTNNACTTGACGGAACAAGATGTCGACCGCATCTGCGCTGCTCTAAAGAAAATCATGGGATAAAGATCAGCCATAGGCGAGGATCAACGCTTTAGCTGTGTTGGAGACAAAAGCTGAGCGTTCATTCTCTAAAAGGTGGGCGAGCTTCAGCCCTTCTTCTTTTTTGCCGAGCAAAAAGAAGGCTTTGGCTAAATTCAACAACGTGGGCGCATGATCAGCATCGGCCTTTAAGGCTTTATCGAGGTATTTGACCGCCTTGGCCCCATTGCCGATCTGCAAATAGATGGCTCCCAGCGTTTGGCAGTCATAGGCACTATCGGGACAAAGTACAACCAGCGCCTCAAAAAAAGACAGGGCAATGTCGTACTTCCCTTGTCGGATATAGGCATACCCCACATGCCGGATATCATCGATTTGATCTTCATCCCAACCTAAGACTTTATGCCAATCTACCTTTGCCATATGCGTATCAACCTGCTATAAAGCGCCCTACTTGTTTAACAATATGTATCAACCACTCATTCAGCTTCCGCTTTTGTTTGATAAAGCCCAATATGGCGGCTTTTTCATTTTTTTCTTCAATAGAAGAACATGCCACCTCTTCAATCCTATCCTCTTCTTCCATATCACTTGTTTGGTCATCTAATCCAGGCAATACTTGCGAAAATGTAAAAGGAGATTTGCGTTGGTTCTTAAAAGTCTGAGGAGGAAAAAAATAGGCCCACGGGGTGAGCACAGGCACCACGCCCAGCAACAGATCGAGCTCGGAAAGTTTTGGATTGATATCCAATAAATAGGTCTGGGGAGGTATTGAAGCAGCCAAATCCAACCGATATTGCTGGTTGATTTTCTCAACCATTTCAATCCGATAGGCGTAATTGAAATAGAGCTGTATGTCTAACTTATCTATGGTAGTCATAAGAACCTCAAAAAAATATTAAACCACTGCACTAACACAATTACATACTAACACGCCTTTAAATTAAAGTAAACTTTTGATTTCCAAATCCAATTAACCTAAGAGAGCATCGGCAATAGCATGGAAATATGCCCCCACATTGTCATCGCCGCGATGAAAGGCTGCCGGGCAGCCTTCGTCGCCACCACGCCGTATGGCGGTAATTAGGGGAATGCTTCCCAAGAGCTTTGTCTCAAAGCGCTGAGCCAGCTCTAAAGCTTTGCCCTGCCCAAAAATGTGGTGCACATCGCACGTGCCAGGAACGGTGAATCCCGCCATATTTTCCACCACGCCGAGCAAGGGGATATCCAAGTGATGGAAAGCATTTATGGCTTTGATGGCATCGAGCATAGCCACTTCTTGCGGAGTGCACACGGCGATGGCGCCGTCGATGCGCGTCAATTGTGACAAAGAAAGCAAGACATCACCTGTGCCAGGCGGCAGATCGATGAGCAGCACATCTAGATCACCCCACTCGACTTTCTCCAGCATCTTTTGCAGCGTGCCATGCAGCATGGGACCGCGTCCTAGCAAAGCGCGGGCTTCTTCCATAAAAAAACCTACAGAGATCACCTTCACCCCGTACTTAGTAAAAGGCAACGCCTTTTCCTGCCCATCATAAGTAGTGATCNNCAAGCCGCCGCAGCCCCATCATGATGGGAATCGAAGGCCCATACACATCGGCGTCGAGCAGCCCCACGGAAAATTTCTTTTGCGCGAGTGCCACCGCCAAATTAATAGCCACAGTAGATTTACCCACGCCCCCTTTCCCAGAGCCTATGGCAATGGAGTGCTTAATCAAGGGGGCGCCTCCTGCAGGGCAAGCTGCTCGGCAATGGTAGAATAAGGCACTAATTCGCCGCAATTAATCCCCTCGCAATAGGTGGCCGCATGCTCCCAATCTGCTTTGGATTGCAGATTGCCCATCCACCATGGAAAGGTGCGACACTGCTTGGGACGCACCTGGTAGATAGAGCATTTTTTGTCTTTGAGAAAAATGCAGTCGTAATTGACCGGGTGCTCCAAAAGTGCCCAGCGCTCCCCTACGCGGCGCAAATAGCGCTTGACAAATTCGGCCACGCTGATTTTCAAATGCAACGCGATAGCCTCGATTTCCTTTTGCACCAGCCACGTATAGCCAGGAGCGCCTGTGCAGCACTGCCCGCATTCCGTGCAAGAAAAGCGCAATCCCTTGTGATACCAGGGCTGAACCTCTGCCGTTTCTGCTTGAGGTGTTTCTTTAAATATTTTGAGCATGGTGATAACCTATTCTTGACCTTTGCGAATTTGCCTAATGCCCGCTACCACAAAGAGGATCAAAAACACCAGGCACACGATCCCCACCACGATGGCTTCCAACTCTAAACTACCTGTATACATCAACATTTTTGCTCCCTTTATTTTAGTTAAGACCTTGGTTTGACAGATTGCTGGCCAGGCCTGAGACGCCACGCCTTTGCAAAGGGGTACCATACAAACGCTCTGGATGTTCAGCCAATTCCTCTACGTCTTTCAAGCTGAGATACACCCCCATGCCCCTATCTGGAGAAAATTCCTCGGCCAAAGCATCGCTTGTACGCACATTGTGCGGACAAACGTCTTGGCAGATATCACAGCCAAACACATATCCTGGATTTTTCTGGCGGATCTCGGCGGGCACGTCTTTCTTTGACTCAATGAGGTGATAGGAAAGGCAGCGATTGGCATCCAAGTGATAAGGCGAATGCAGGGCTTGCGTCGGGCAGGCATCGACACAACGCAGGCAGGTGCCGCATCTGGGGAGCCTAAGTTTTAGCTGAGTCTTGGCATATGGCAAAGCAAGCGTAGTGAGGACGCCAGACAGCAGGGTAAATGTCCCAAAGNNAGCGGCGATGAATGAGCATGGTGTTTTTGCCTATCCATCCGAGCCCGGCTTGCACAGCTAAGGCCCGCTCCATGATAGGGGTTGAATCGCTAAAACCTTTGGCGACAGACTTTAAGCCAGAGCGCTCTTCGAGCCAAGCTATGAATTTCTTTAGGCGCTTGCGATGCACGTGGTGGTAATCTCTGCCGCGGGCGTAAGAGGCGACCAATCCGGCATCGGAGCGAAATTCGGCTTTCTTTTGCTTGTAATAGGTGATAAAGATGATTGCACTCTGGGCCCCCGGAAGCAGTTCGCTTGGAGCGCATCTGAGCTGGTTTTCCATGTAAGGTAGATTGGCGTGCTGCCCAGCGGCCAGCCAAGAGCGATAGGCTTCGATATCCTCATCGGGTATGACGGCAGCCGTCACTCCCGCGTCGTCCCAGCCCAGAGCCAGCGCTTGCGCATAGATCTCTTCAAAGGTGATGGCCTCAGGCGGGAACAATCTGGATGCATAAGCTAAACTCGCCTCTTTCACAAGGCTATTTGCTTTCAGAATACAAGATCTTGGAGATCAGCTTGCTGATGCGAGCTTTGGTGCTCGTGCGCTTTCCACCCTGTTTACCGTTGGCGACTTCATATAAGTTCTCTATAGCTATGAAAGCAGATGGATCTTCGCGGTAGATGATCTCCTTGACGTCAGCCAACTGCAAGCGCTCGGCTATGACATACAAAATCTCATGCTCATCACCTGAAAAACCTCCCCTTCCATACATCACGGTTAGTCCCAATCCCAGCTCATGTACAATGGCATCGGAAATGGCTTTCGACTTAGGAGAGATGATAGTCACCGATTTGGTTTCGTCCAATCCTACAATGACTGTGTCCATGACTTTGACCGCCACCATGTAGGTGATCAGCGAGAGCAATGCGGGATGCCAATCTTTAAGTACGATCCCTACGGCGCCAAAGACAAACACGTTCACGACCAAAACCACTTGCCCTACAGTAAAGCCGGTTTGCTTGTTGACGATGATAGCCAAAATTTCCGTTCCGTCCAAGCAACCGCCATAGCGGATGATCAATCCAATCCCAATGCCCAGTAGAGCCCCGCCGATAACGACCACCTCTAGTGTTTCCCCCCTAAACTCCCAAGGCATATATAATCCGATGAACTCCACAGAGCCGGCAAAGAGGATGACGGCGACTACCATGTGCACGAGAAATACTTTGCCGATAGATTTGTAGGCCAGATAGAGAAAAGGCAGGTTAAAGAGCACCAAGAAGACTGCTAAAAGATTATGTCCAAAGAGGTTGGCGCAGATCATAGCTAAGCCCACCACGCCGCCGTCAAACAGCTCATTGGGTACAAGAAATACTTGCAGAGCTATAGCGTAAATAAAAGCCCCGATGATTATCCAAAAATAGGTGAGTATTTGTGAACTAAACGATTTTGAGCTGCTGGATTGGGGGGAAATCATGCGTGAGAATCCTCATTTTAATAATGATTATGTGAAATTCTCATAGGTCTTGACAAAGTAAATAGCGATGGGATGCGAAATCAAGGAAGCTGAGTGTATATGTATAACTTATGCACAGTTCCTAAGAGAAATTTAGCGGGAGACGGGACTTGAACCCGCAACTTCCGACGTGACAGGCCGGTGCTCTAACCAATTGAACTACTCCCGCAAATAAACTGTATAACTTCTACAGATGTCTGGTCTGTATTAGGGTTGGGCGCAAAAGGATTCGAACCTATGACCGCCTGTGTGTAAAACAGGTGCTCTACCAGCTGAGCTATACGCCCTAATGTGCATTTACTATATACAATCGCACAATTTAAGGACAACGAATTTGTGAAAAAATCCGCATTTTCTCCGCAAATTTCTCCTAAACATTTAAAGCACACTGCGTTGCAAAAAAAATAAATCGCAACAGCTCGAAAGAAAGAAGGGAAAAGATAGAGACTTTGCTCGCGCGCGCCATGCATGCGAGAGCACTAAAACACAAATTTCATCGCGTCAAACGCAACTTCGAATTGAACCCAGGGTTAGGGTGTGCGATTTGTCTATTTTTCTCGACAGGAATTCATCCATTTCTAAGTAATGTCATCAGCAAAATTTCTATTTGGGCTTCTTTGCGCCTTTGCATCTTTGCGTTTAATTTTTTTAGAATCCCAGACTGTAAGCTTTCAGAATCTTACAATTCCAATAACTTACACTAAGTTGACACCNNCAAGAAATCAAAAAGAAGTTACGTTAAAAATTTAACAAAGGAGGAATTTTATGCATCCCCTAATAAACCCCATCGTCTCATTAATTGCCGGAATCGTCATCTTGATGTTCCCTTCAATTTTGAATTATGTCGTAGCCTTTTATCTTATCATTATTGGAATTTTGGGCCTTCTCGGCAAATAATAGCCCTGCTCTAGAAAAAGATCTCCGAGAACGAATACAACTGTTAACATTTTCTCGATATCTGATTGCTCACTGCAGCCTCGCATAGAAAATACGCCCCCTATATGCTTTAAATGCAGCCAGCACTTCTTGAACCTTGCCCATATCTAAGATAGCTTGTTTTCTAATCTTTTTTGTAAGAGGCGAAGAGAAGTGTAGTGAATTACAGCCTTGTGCTTTAACCTTACGACATGGGAGCGTATTCTTGTATGCTTCGTGCTGTGATCTGAAGCCGCAGGTTGGTTTGCTTCATATCTATCTGCACTAGCTTTTTTTATGTAATCTCTATACTTGTGCTCAATAACTTTTTTTTTAAGATAGTCTCGTTTGCTGAGATTTATACTCTTATCTCCATCTGCGTGCCCTTTCGCATATTCAATGACGTTGTCAAGTGTATGCACTTCGTCGCTGAATTTGGCAATTTTTTTTTGTATTTTATCAATATCAATTTCTAGATTTTTAAGCACATTCTCCACAGCGGCCTTTTGTTCTTCAATAGGTAAACTTTCGATCTCCTCTTCTTTTTCATGTAAAGTTACAAAAGCTAAAGTCTTTCCTCCGCGTAACTCTATATTTGCTTCTATCTGCTTTTTCTCAACTTCTTCCCATGATTTAAATAAGCTTTTACTCACAGGGTGTTTTTCTACGAGTTTCTCTTTCCCCCCTCTTTCAGGTCGTTTCAAAATGGATGGCCGAATTATACTAGAATCACCCTCCTCTTTTTGCCTCCCGGTTGTTTTAATCCCCCCTCCGCCTCCCGTACCTTTAATACTAGATGGTGTGGAAAGGTTTCCATAAGGACTTTTCTTTACTTGTTGTGTCGTTGTTATCACTTCTCTTCT
>PLSG01000157.1 GCA_003164155.1 Parachlamydiaceae bacterium
TGACCGAAAAGGTGAATAAGGCCACTTTTGCTCAGGTGGCAATAGGCAAAAAGAAAATTATCTACCCTTGGCCAGGGGGTTAATCGTTCAAGCTCATAGCCAGGCGGACAGCTTTTAGATAGCGCAGAATCGGCCATGCCTTTTATTAATTGGTGCTGTACACGGCATTTTCTGCCCTGGGAATCATTGGTTAATAGGGCTACAACATCGCACCCCTTTATATCTTGATAAAGCACCCACATCATGAAGCGCCCGGTTTTAGTGCGACAAACGCTGCGGTTAGCCAGCATATAGCAATTGCCAAAACGCATATAGCGCAAAAGTTTATTAATGGATTTTTCCGTCCACTGTCCCAGATTGTAGGGCATATGCCTTCTGGCAAGTCCAGAGAACTTAGATACTTTGATTGACTGGATTGCACTATGCTCAGAGAGAGGCAGGCTAGAGCCCTCTTTGGCAATAGCCTCCGATAAAAGAGAGACAGATGTTCTAGAATGCTCAGGGTCAATTTTTGGCTTTTCAGAGCTGCTAAGCGCAGGCGAAGAAGGCAAAAGAGGCGGGATTAATTGAAGCGCTTCACAAGGCAATACTGGATTAGATATATGCATAAACACCCCCATTATTAAAGCATATCATCCACATTACACCTACATATACACACATATATCACAACACTTAATTAATTCCAAATATCTTACCTTTACAGATCACGCTACATCACGACAGAAAAACCATTAAATACAAAAAAACCAACTTATTAAAATTCAAAATGGAGAGAACATGTAAAAATGCAAAGTCTATTTCCCGTGTATCAAAATTTAAACACCACGAAACACACAAAGGGAAAGAGTATTCTTTGTGTTCTTTGTGCCTTTGTGTGCTTGAGATAAAACAGCCGTTTTACTAAGATGCGGATTACCGGCCTTGTTTTATTTTGAGGAGGGCAAGATGTCCACCTATCCTTTGGCAAATTCTGTATATGCCACTCACTATGCCATTGAAATGCATCTGAAGCATTTACAGGCCATAGAAAAACCAGGCTTTCATACCCACACTTCTATGTATGCTGAAAGGTTTCATCAATTGAGCGAAACCATCCTATGGCCAGGACGCATGAATGCACAGCTCTTTGGGCACATCATACAGCCTTTGCCCGGGAAAAACAAAGATCACCTCTTATATGGAACGGCCCTCCGCCTGATATGTTTAGCCCTCTGGGTGCTATCAGTTCCGCTTGTCCTTCCTTCCGTGGTCTTAGCCCTTCCGCTGCGCTACCTTGTCCACAGTCATCGTCCAGCTATAAGCTATATTAACAATGCAGGCAGCATCGAGGCAAAGGGCAAAACCAAATCCGATTTTCCTTTGACCAAAGACATGCCGCTGCACATACGCACACACAATCTAGGATTGGTAACGACCACCATGAGCACTCTGGGGGATCTGCGGTCGCCTGAACAACGCGCCAAAGAATTGGTGGATAGCATCTTGGGTGATCCCCGCAAGCCAGATATCATCTTCTTTCAAGAAACTTTTCACGAAGATGCGACTAGAGTTCTTTGCGAAGGAATGAAGCAGGAATACCCCTATATTGTCCACAGCATAGCGCCCCAAATAAGCGGGTTTAATAGTGGATCTACTGTGGCCAGTAAGTATCCGATAGAAAATGTGCAATTTCAGCGCCTAGGCCATATGGTGGGGCCTGAAAAGGCCTCGCCTCGCGGAATCACTAAAGTGCGTTTAGAATCCCTTAAAGGACCCATCNNTGCAAGCGCTTGAGGGTGAAGATCGCTCCAAAGCCAGATTTCATCAGCTAAAAGAAATCCATCAATTCATGCAGGCTGACCTTCGCCAAGAACCGCATGCTTGGCAAGTCTTAACGGGAGACTTTAATATCTCGCGCTTAACGGCGTGGGGGGAAGACAATCTAAAACCAAAAGGACAAGCAGAAGAAAGGGTTATTGAGCGGCATCAGGATTACTTTGATGATCTCTACTTGAGAGACCACCACATATTAACTGGAAAGCGCACGACAGGAGACCCCAGCTATTTGCATATCGACAATCACCGCCTCAATCAAAACATGCAAGAACCGAGCGGTAGCTGGTATGATGGGCCATTTTCCGATCCTGGCATACTGTTGTCTACCATCATGCGCTATGATCGCCAAAAACATAACCGTCCTGAACCTCAAAAAGTTGAGCTAGTGACCGTAAAAAAAAGCACGTGGGGAAGGCAAGCCTGGCATTCCGAACAAATCGCCAATACAGCGCGCTATGACTACATTTTGCTGCTCAAAAATCAAGGACAGAAGGCCGCATTAGCACCCTTAAGCCTAGACGGCCGCGTGGAAATTCGCCGTATAGTGGTTCCACCAGGCAGTCAAAGCGCCTCCTCAGACCACCTGCCAGTAGATGGTAGAATCTGGCTGACCGCAACTGGGAAATTGAGAGCCCCCTAGTCGTCATTAAGCTAGCCACTACCAAGCTATCTTTTTACGGCCTCCTCAT
>PLSG01000074.1 GCA_003164155.1 Parachlamydiaceae bacterium
TGAGGCTTGGCTTTGGGTGAGGTGACAAGTTCGCCGATATGCTTCCGAATCTGCTTTATCAAAGTCATTGGCGCAAGACCCGTAAATTAAAATTTTAAGACAGTGTATTTAGTGCATTAGTAATCCAACGTACTAGTCCCCCTCAATCCGGTAGAACCGGGATTCAAGAGGAACTAGCAATCTGGATTAATTATGACTAATCGTGATGATGATCTTTGGAAATGTCATCGCTCAGATTCCATAGGTCGTCGTGGATAGCAGGGTCAGTAGGATGATCTTCATGCATGCGCTGAGACAGATCGAGTTCGTTTTCCGCGATCAGCATTTGCATGGGGTCAGATGACGGCTGTGTGGAAATACTTGCCGCTAATTCCTCTGAACTTATTTCTGTACCCTCAGACGAAAGGCTATCGACCGTTTCCGCGGAGAACATGGCATGCTTATCTACCGCGATATCGCCTTTTTCGAGCTCTTTTTCCTCTTTAGTGAAAAAGGCGCCTTTGAACAGGGCGTTGTCTTTATAGCGCGCGATGGTTTCCGAAATCAACGTGGGGGGAGGAGGCAGCAAAGTGGACATCATGGTCGAAGGATTAGGTGTCCCTTCAGCTGTATTTGCAGCATGGTATGAGTTTTCTTTGGGCTTGTGTGGCTCATGCGCATCGCCGTTTGAGTTAGCTCTTTTAGGGGATTCGCTTTCTCCTTCTTGCGAGCTGGAAGAAGCTTCGTCATCCTTGGAAGAGTCATCGCGATCGTCCCGTCCGCGTCTGCGGCGCAGCGGGCGACGCCTGTCGCGGCGCTTGTTCTCGGTGCGTCCTTCGGCTGGAGGAGCTGGTTGCTCTTCGCCGGACGAGCTAAAGGGATCGGCAGATTCTGCCGCCATCGGCTGTAGATAGGGGACAGGTTCATGTTTTTCTGCAGCCGGTTCGTTTATGGCACGCATGTTGGCATCGCGGCCGCCGCCGATTTTAATCGAACGGTCTGTTCCCACATGTTTGATAACCATGCGAGCTTCTCTCACTTCCAAAACTTCATAATCGGTAGCAGGCACAAGGAAGCACTTGGGGCGTTCTAAAGAGCGTAAAAAGAAGGAACTCCCAAACGACACTACTTCTACGGCATCGACGAAATGTTCTTCTTGTCCACCGCCTTTACTGCTGCGCACGACTAATTTAAAACCTTCTCTTGGAGTGATCACTGTTTCAATGATTGGTTCTCTAGTAAAATCCACGAATAAATTCCATTTAACGAAGGAGTTGCAAAATTCAAAAGAGTGGACTTTTGAGAGGTTTTTTGACTGAAGCCAAGAAAACATACCACGGTAAATGCCTTAGCATTGACTTGTTATGTTTTTCTGGCTTCTGGCTAGAAAGATCTAAAAGGCCAACTTTTCGAGTTTTGCTATTCCCTCTAACATTTTTAAAATTTCAGAGACCTATATAGATAGCGAAAGAGAAAAAAACGTACGCTCGAACATATAGATTCTGAGAATATCACGTATAGGGTGTGCGCATTGTCCGGCAAGACCGGCAATGCACACATTCGCATCATAGCATATACGCTAGATAGCATACACGCAAAATTCCGGCCATGCACGCAAAATTCTGACTATGTTCTTTTTCTGTGGCTTACTTGGCAGTTTTGGAGGCCATATAGGATGCCAAATCGACGATGCGGGTAGAGTATCCCATTTCATTGTCATACCACGCAATTATTTTGTAGAACGTGCTGTTTAGGGCAATTCCTGCGTCCTTATCGAAGATCGCCGAATAGGTGCTGCCAATGAAGTCTGAGGAGACGACAGGCTCATCGCAATACTGTAAGATGCCCTTCATGGAGGTTTGAGCAGTGTCCTTCATGGCTTGGCAAATCATTTCGTAGCTTGTGGGCCTGCTGAGGCGCACGGTTAAGTCTACGACCGAAACATCTGCCAAGGGTACACGCAAGGCCATGCCTGTGAGCTTGCCCTTGACTTCAGGTATGCACAGGGCTACGGCTTTGGCCGCACCTGTGGAAGCGGGAATGACATTTTGTCCGGCCGCCCGTCCGCCGCGCCAATCTTTTTTGGATGGGCCGTCGACGGTGGGTTGCGTCGCTGTGACTGCATGCACAGTGGTCATCAGCCCTTCTTCGATGCCAAAGTTATCTAAAAGCACTTTAGTGATGGGAGCCAAGCAGTTTGTTGTGCAAGAGGCATTGGAGACGACAAAATCTGTCTTGGGATTGAATTTGTGTTCATTTACTCCCATGACAAAAGTAGGGATATCGCCTTGAGCTGGAGCCGAGATGATCACATGTTTTGCGCCAGCTTGCAGGTGCTTTGAGGCAGATTCATAGTTAGTAAATAGCCCGGTGGACTCCACGACATAGTCGACTTGCAAGTTTTTCCAAGGAAGATTGGCCGGATCTCGTTCGGACAAAACCGCAATCTTTTTGCCGTTGATTATCAGAAAGTCCTCTTCGGCTTTAATTTCGCCGGGAAAGCGGCCATGTGTAGAATCGTATTTGATTAGATATGCGAGATGGTCGCAGGCTACAACGTCATTGACGGCCACTATATTAATGTCGCTGCGCTTGATGGCCACGCGCAAAACCAAACGACCAATTCGGCCAAGTCCGTTAATAGCAATGTTGATGGGCATAGCTCACCTCTGTAGTTTTAATTGAACCAATTTCAAAAAATAATCATATCTTAATGCTAGCATAACCTGCTTGAATTGACAAGTGAAAGATCGGGTTAAGTCGGAACCATTTTGGCCTTGATCATCTTTTCGGAGCGAATTTAGGGAATTTAACGCAAAGAAACAAATAGAGGTCGCAAAGGACGCCGGAAAGGGATGGCCGCAAAAGAACACAAAGAACACAAAGAAC
>PLSG01000271.1 GCA_003164155.1 Parachlamydiaceae bacterium
GCTTGTTATTTTGCATTTTGAACCGCTGGCTGTGCCATTCCTTGACGGTGTTCAAACACAAAATCACAAATCTGACCTCTCCATGCCTTGGAGCCTCTCTTGCGGCATGGTTCGAAAATAGCCACATACGGGTAACATTCAAATCCAAAGGGATGGCCGCAAAAGAACACAAAAAACACAAAAAAGGAAGTTGAATAAGGCCTGATTTTCTGATGTGTTCACTCATGCAGTGAGAGCTATTACTCTACTTCTCTTCTTTTGTGTTTTTTGTGTTCTTTTGCGGCCATTCTTTTCCTTGTGCTACCTATTTTGAACCATGCCTTCCTTGTAAGCTGAGAAATAACTTAGCTTTATGCGCAATTATTCGGATTGTTTAATTTAAATTTTAATTTTAAATGCAGAAGTTTTAGTGAGGTATGAATTTATAAATTGACAATAAATAGACGAGTGTATAACGTTTTTGTTGAAAAACAAATATATAAATCTTTACTTAGGTTTAACGTGTCGAATCCATTCATTAGTTATAGCTCTTTACTCATGCCTAGCTTGCCAAATCCTGCAGCCCCCTCATCTGCATCATCTGCATCATCTGNNTGCATCATCTGCATCATCTGCATCACCATCTACCTCATCGTCTTCAAAAAAGCAAAAAATAGAGATCATCGAGCAAGAAAGTGAGTGGCATGCTAATTGTTTGAAGTGGACAGGCGAAATGATAAAATGCAGCCGCTTCGGAAATGCACATATAGATGAAGTTAAAGCTGTCCAAAAGGGAATTTCACGATGGTTGATGCATTCCTTCAAATTTATCAGAGGAAAGGATGTCAACGGCTCTAATTTGACTCCAAAAGCCAAAAGCGATATTCGACAAAATTTGGCAGCCCTAAAGTGCGCTATAGCTATTGCCAAGCAACAAGATCATAAGGAAGAACTAGATTTTAAGGCGCAACTAGACCTTAAGATGCAATCAGACAGTAAAAAGCAACTAGATCTTAGCAAGATGCTTGCCCTCCAAATGCACAAGCTTATCCCGCCTTCTCTAGATAGATTTGAAAGATTGGTAGAAAATTTTTCAAGCGTGCCTGATGCCATTAAGGCGCATATCGCCACTTATTTGCCTGAAAAAAGAGGGCTCTGCTTTATCAGAGAACAAATCAAAGCCAACAATCCAAGTGGCTTAAATATGTTGATTAGTTTTATTAAAACGGGTCATGTTCCATTGCAAGCGCTTGAGTTAACTGCGGAAGAAATTCAAGGACTTAGCCTGGATATGGGGCTATGGCAAAATGTAACAAAATATGTCCTAGATCGCAGTGATATGGATATTTACCTCAGTATAATTAGAACCGCACTAAGCTCTACGCATGCTGAAGAAAAACAAGTAATTGCAGCCTATCGAGCGATGGTAGATTTGATAAGTTTGGGATATTGTAAGATATCTACCGAAAGTAGCTTGGAGGAGGAGCAACTCTTAACGTCGCATGAAATTGCCGGTATTGTTACTTATATTGATAAAATTCTCATTACATTTAATGATCAGCCTTTAAGATGTTCTTACAGTGACATATTGGCTATTCTCTCCCAACTTTTAAAAAGCCGTCCCGATATGGCTATGACGCATTGGATCAAATACGTAAATGCGGGCATGTCTATAACACGATTTGCAGAAGAGCTGAAAATAGTTCTTACACCAGCCATCAAAGCTCGCATTACTTATTTGTGCTTGAATTCGGAGGTCGATATGTCGCTATATAAAAAAACGTATGATTTTGAAGGATTGGATGATTTTATAGGTAGCTTTCCTAAGCTTAAGCACTTAGATATTACAGATAATATATATAATGAGAAAGGTTTTGATTTAAGCTCATTACCACCCAACTGCGAACAATTAATTTCATTGCATTGCAGTGCGGGAGGGTTGAAAAAGCTACTTACAATGCCCTCTTTGCGTTATTTGAATTGCAGTAATTCTGACATTGAAATGCTACCTGCGGGGCTTACTAATTTGCGAAATTTAATATGGCGAGGATCTAAGCTTAAGGAACTGCCGGAGGATCTGCATGCTTTGGAAATTTTCATCTGTACAAATAGTAATTTGGTCTCTTTCCCACGAGGCATGGTCTCTTTAAAACTATTAGACGTCAATAGCAGTAGTTCGTTGACTTCTCTATCGTCCGATATGTCAGCCTTGCTATATGTAAATTGCTCCGACTGTCCAAAATTAGATGCTTTACCTGCAGAAGTCGAAACTTTAGAGTACATTGAAAAAACAAATGAGCGCATGCGGCTTTCTCCTCGCATGGAAATGCTCATAAAGGAGCAAAGTGAGCTGCAAAAATCCTCACTTTACGATGAGTTGTTGAAAAAATATTTAATTTATGGAAATTAAATAGGTTAAGTGGAGGTGTACAGTAACCCTTATCAAGAAAAAACACCAAAAAGATGTGTGTAACACTATGCCTGAAAGGGGAGGCTGCCTCTAAAGGACGTTGATGAAACGATATAGCGGGGTATATATCGCAGGTGTGGCAAGAGCTGCGTTTATTATAACCCTGCCAGTTTCATATCCGAGAGCCCGCTTCGGGCGACTGAACAAAGCCCACAG
>PLSG01000434.1 GCA_003164155.1 Parachlamydiaceae bacterium
TAAGCTAATCAAAATTCCGCACGCTGAAGGCGTGCTGTATGGTGAATAAAACCCCGACCTTAGCATGACAAAACTCCTAGGAGCTTTCAGGTAGGCCTAACTAATCAAATCCGCAAATTTCCCCTTGACAGTGTACTAGGGCTTGAGATAGGCAGAAAATTTACCTAGGCCAAAACCCACCTCTGCGGGGAAGACAAAAGCCACTGCCCCGCAACGGCATAACCCCTCCGTTAGACATCCCCAACCCGCCAGAGCTTCGATAAAACTGCGCAGAGTAGGCTCATGGCCGACAATAAACAAAGTCGAGTTTTTGGGAACTTCTTGGAGGCTCTGCATCAATAGCGTTTGGTCAAACTCTTGACCGACAAGCGGCTCTTCTTCCACAGGACATCCAAAAGCTTCGGCGATGAGCTCGGCCGTCTGCTTTGTCCGCAAAAAAGGAGAGCAGAGGATGAGATCTGGAACATACCCATGCTCCTTCAGAATGAGATTCATGCGACGCTGAGCAATTCGCCCTTCTGTCGACAAAGGGCAATAAAAGTCTTCCCCATCGTAATCCAAGCAGGCGTGCGCATGGCGCATCAGAACAAGCGTGGTAGCCATCACAACCTATCTTCTATTTTTAATTTAAGCGCATTAGCTTTGAGCGCACTCTCTTTTAGAGCCCTTTTTTCAAGGTCTTTTACCGGCAAAAATGCAGAAGGGGCCTGACCGGTCAATGTATAGCAAAATGAATACAGCATCATTTTCAGCGAACTTTCCGTAGTATCAGACATATTATTTGTGACATTAGACATCCCACGTGCCACCTGCATAGCCCCTGAAACCAGGCTAATGCAGTGCTTGGCATTGAAAGGCAGATGCATCCGCATGGATATGGCATCGAGCACTTTTTGATTAGCCTGCACCTTTTCCAACAGCTTTAACTTGTCTTCGACTAATTCGTTGACCGCATAACGATAGTTAAAAGCCATGCCTTGCAAGCCCTCTTTGCGAGATTCCTTACTCAGCGAAAATGCCATGATGGCATACATGAAGCACCCATAGCAATTAAATGCTGCGGCAAGTAAATGAAACGAAGAAAGCGCTACCTGCTGAATCCAGAAAAAGCCCGACGAAAAAAGGGCATTGCCCGCCTCAATCGTCGAAGCAGAAAAGAGGCGGCTTTTAAAGCCGTCCATTTGCCCAGACTGGCCTTCTGTAGGCAATTGAAATAGCTGAGACGGCATAAGCGGCAAATAGCTTGTGCAATAGTTGGAGTGCACAGCCCGCCGCCACACAAGGTATGCCTTGCGCACAGCTTGCTTGGAGTGCGCATATTCGAAAACACTGCTAGCCATCAAAGTCAAATGCGCTATGGCGATCAACGGTGCATTTTTAAGAGAAAGTTCTGAATCGCCAAATCCAGCTCTTAAGCTGTGGCCTAAAGCTGCTTTAGCAATCTTTTCTTTGGTGCTTATGTCCCGGTCTAAAGCAACTTTTGTCCATTTATATCCATACCACACTTTATAAACAGCATTTAGACCTGTACTTATATCTGCCAACAAAGAAGGCACTGCTATAGATCCCGGATCCACATCTACCGCTATCGAGTCGACTAAATTGCCCAGCGAAAACATATTTATACCTCACAGAATGTAACTGATCAGATCCCCTTATCGGAGGAAACCGATCTAGAATTTCTATAATTCGAGTAGCATGTTTTTTTTAAGCGCCTTTGCATTTTTCACCATATCCTTTCCTATATTTATTGCGTATTTATTTATCTAAAGAAATGTCCGCAAAAGAACACAAAGAACACAAAAATGAGTAAATAAGCTCTGTTTTTCGAATGTGTTCAATCAGTGAGAGTTATTTCTCTCCTTCTCTTTTTTTGTGTTTTTTGTGTTCTTTTGCGGCCATCCAAAAGCTAAAAGTCCAAACGGCCAAACAAGCCCCTCAAAAAAACTAAAAATAGATTGAAAAAAAATTGTTTTCATGATAACAAGTTACCTCTCATATACATCACGTGCAGCCATACTATTGAATCTTTATCGGCCGCGCTGAAACCACATAAGAGGTCACAGAACAATTATGCCTAAAATAAGAAAAACTAAAACTTATCCTTCGCGTTGGATATGCCCTACCCTGCTTAGCCTAGTCTGCCTCCTCAGTACAGGGACAAACGCTCAAGCAATGGCGGAGCAATTTACGGAAGCCGCATTGCCCATGCCTAATTCGACGGCCACACAGCCACCAAAAATGGGTTTTACGCCACCTGAAGGGTGGCGCATGGGAGAAGCTAAAGACCTGCCCCCTGCCGTGCAGATCATGGTCATTGGCAAAGGAATAGCCGCTTACCCCCCTTCGATTAATCTGGCCATCGAAGCCTATGAAGGCTCAACTAAAAGCTATTTGAAGATTGTCAAATCCATCAATGAAAAAGAGGGCACCCGCTGGAAGGATCTGGGAGCTATTCAAACCGAAGCCGGTCCAGCCAGCTTGTCCCAAGTCGACATTTCCACTAAGTGGGGAGAAGCGCGCATGATGCATGTCATTTTAGTGAAACAAGGCTATGCCTATATCATGACGGCTTCAGCTTTAAAATCTGAATTTCCACAATTTTATAAGGATTTTTTCGCAGCCATGCGCTCTTTGCGCGCGATAGAATAGTACTA
>PLSG01000406.1 GCA_003164155.1 Parachlamydiaceae bacterium
AGAACACAAAGAACACAAAAGAAGAGAAGGAAAGTAATAACTCTCACTGAATGTGTGACACATCGCACCACATCCGAAAAACAGACCTTATTCACCTTTTTTGCGTTCTTTGTGTTCTTTTGCGGCCATTTCTTTGGATTTGAGTGTTATCCGTATGTGGCTTTTTTTGAACCATGCCGATTTTTTTCTTTCTTTTCAGCTTTGGAAATGCGTCCATGCCAAATTTGCAGAGCAGCGCATGAGCGTTATGGCTATTTTCGCTAAGGCAGAACTTGAAAATTTACAAAAATTATGATAAACCAATGCTGGTTGTTAGATCTCACCCATTCCGGCCGATTTCTTCAACTGCAAAAGTGAAATTATCGGCGAAATTCACAGGCACCAAAAAAAGGAAGCGTTTTTTGTTAACCATTTTTTGTTGATATTATCAAATATTTTTATGACATTTGCGTGGTATGGACATTTAAAATACCGCAGTTCGCCCCTCATTCTGGCCATCGTGGTAAGCTGGGGGATTGCATTTTTTGAATACTGCTTTCAAGTCCCCGCCAATAGAATAGGGAGTTATCAATTTTCTGTAGTTCAATTAAAAACCATACAGGAAATAATCACCTTAGTCGTATTTTGCTTTTTCTCTTCAGGCGCATGCCATCTATACAAGTTGTCGAGAGGTAATACCAATCAAGTTATTGTGGTAGGCTTCGCGCGAGGTGAATTCTACGTCGATCGAAGCCCCCCTCCCCATCCAGACGTTGGCATAGCAGCCGAGAGAAATTTCCTTGCTTAAATTTGTCCAAGTATGGAATTTAACAGCTTTTTTGGGCATAATGCAAAAAAAAACACTCATTTCAAATAGGTAGCCCATATGCCTTTAAATTTAAGAAAAACCACTAGATTGGCATTTTTTTGTGTGGCCTGCCTGGCGATGACTTATCCATTACTGTCCCCAAAGCCTCCCATTAGCCAGGTCGCTCTAAATAACGCGCACACTAAATCGATTGCCGAAGAGCTTCAATTGAGTGTGCAAACACAGCCCTCGCTGCCACGTTATGTAGAGGCCAGCTATTCACCCTTAGGCCGCTCACCCGTGGTAGATGCCGTATTGGGAGACCCCCATAACCTGCCCTACTATGGAAGAAGCGTATCGGAAAAACTCAAGGCTATATCCCCCACAAACAGCTTATATGCGATGGGGCAAGCCTGCCTGATGGCCGGAGGATTGCCCATAACAGCCGATCCAGACAAGTACGCCTTGGCTACCCCTGTGAAAGTGCCCCCGCAGTTTTTGGCAAGTTTTGGCCAATCGACTGGCAGCTTGCTTTATTCCTACTGGATTTCCTTTATGCAAGCGTACCTCAGGGCCGAATCCGCGCTCGCAGCCCTTTCGACAGAAGAAAAGCGCTGGCTCACCCAAAACTACCACGCCTTCTTTTTTGGAAAGCCCCAAAAGAGCGCCGCCTACGATTTTTTCACGACGGCAAATCCGATGCCCTTCAAATTTTATAGCTTAGCCGCCAAAGTCGATCTTGTGGAGTTAGCTGAATGCGCGCTGCAGCTCAGCGCAATTGTCGACGACCTCTATGCGCACTGGGCCGACCTGGCCGCCCTCTACCTCAAGCAAGACTTCGTATGGGAAGAGCGCAACCTTAAATTCGTCATTTCCACTCAAGACCATGCCACCCATGGCGATAATGCCGATTTTTTCATCGATGCGGGAGGCAGCAACACCATCTACAGCCATGCGGGAGGAACCAGCGGAGATAAAGCCGCGGCCCTGCACATCGACTTGCTGGGAGATAACACCTATATAGGGAAAGACTTTGTTCAAGGCTGCGGTTTCTTGGGCGTGGGGGTGTTGGCCAGTTTCTCTGGGAGCAACAAATATGTGGCTCAAAACTACGCCCAAGGCTGTGGTTTTTTTGGGATAGGCCTTTTGATGAATTTGGGAGAAGATAACCAATTCGAGCTCGATTTTGGAGGACAGTCTTGCGCCCTCTTTGGATCCTCACTCTTATGGACGAAAGGTCCCAAGAACAGCTATCTAGCACGCGAAGGCATGGCTCAAGCCGCCGCCAGTACATTGGGCATAGCTTTTTTAGTAGCCAATGCAGGCAGTGACACATATCAATGCGGAGTTCAAGGCCAAGGAGGCACCCTTTATGGCGGGATTGGGCAGGCGGGATCCATAGGCTTTCGCTATTACCCTTGGGTAGGACAACCCTGCCTGTATGGAGGCGTGGCTTTCTTATACAGTGGAGGCAGCGACAATTCATTTAAGATACCTTGGCTAGGACAAGGCTCAGCTTATTTTTTGGGAGCAGCCCTTTTAGTCGCCGACGGCACAGGCGATAATTTTCAAGCCGACTATGATTCGCAAGGGCAAGGCCTGCACCTAGCCGCCGGCCTGCTGCTGAAGAAAGGCGGACATGACCGCTACGAAGGAGGCTGGGGATCGCTAGGCGTAGGGGCAGACCGCTCTGTGGGCATGTTCATCAATACCGGCGGCTATAATGCATACGCCGGCACCGAACAAAGCATAGGCACGGCGCGCAAGCCCAAAGCCTTAGGAGTCTTCATTGACACCGCCGGCCATAATGCTTACAGCTTTAAAAAGCACAGCAATGCCAGCGTTCAATGGCCCATATCCCCTTTAGAATGGCCTAAAGCATTATTTTTAGAATTTGGAGGGCAAAATAGCTATCCCCAAAATGGCGACGAAATCCAAAGAGGAGACAACCTCTCGTGGGGCACTCCCCCGCACGCCATCGGGATAGACAGCCCTGGTACAGAAAAAGCAGAAAAAGATGAGCTGGCCAGCCTATTTGCCCTTTTCCCAGAAACTCCACGCGTGCCTTTTGCCTTCAATCCAGACAGCGGCTGGACGGCCAACACCGCCTATCGCCCGCTAAAAGTGGCCGCCCAAGCAGAGCAGCTGCAGCAGCAAATCGCTGAAATCCCCACGGCAGATTATGACCGCCGCCGCCAATTATATGAAAGCATCGATTTGCTGCGCTTCTCGCACCCCTCTTTTGAAGTTGACCTCTCGAGCCTACTTGAAAACCCTGAAATGATTTCCGAAGACCAATTTAATTATGCCGCACTGTGGGCCATACAAAACGGTAAATGCGCCCATTATGCCGAAGTAGCTGAGGCCTTAGCTAGCGGGCGCATGGCCACGGACTATGCCAGAAAATTAGCCATTGCCTTCATAACCAGATGCGGCCCCCCCGAGGCCAATGACTTATTAGCTCAAGTAATGCAAGAAGATCCCTCTGAGGAAAACCGCGCTACGGCAGCGCGCTTTCTCGCCTTGAGGATTACAAGCGCCACCTTGGATCTCCTAAAGCCCGGCTTGGAAAGCCCCTCCGAAATGGTGCGCTATGGCGCAGTCAAAGGACTTCAAGACAGTCCCGTAGAAAATGTGCTGCCCCTGATCAGCGCGCGATTTGACGATGCGAGTTTTTATGTGCGCCGCGCGGCGGCTATGGCGGCCATCTCGTTGAAGGATAAAGCGGGCATACCTGTCCTCTTAGAAACCTTAGAATTTGACACTTTAGATACCGAAGACAATTATGGGGATAACCTATATAACACTTTAGCTAAATATGTAGGAGTTAACTTTGGACTCGATAGAGCAGCCTGGATGCTGTGGTGGCAAAAATCACAGGCCACATTCGCCTTTCCTGACAAAACGTAGTTCCTAAATTTCATGCAAGATGCTAACGTAAAAAATAGGAGAATCTTGCCTAACGTAGGCCTTCTTCACCTTCTCGGTCAAAACTTTGACCAAAAAGGTGCCTAAAGCCTAAATGTAGAGGAGCGCAGCAGACGTGCAAAAAAACACCGCCATAAAGCTAGACCTCTCGCCTCAACCAACGGTAGCGGTTGTCTTAGGCAACCAACATTTAACCTCCTTGGCGGCTGTGGCGTTGTTCGACTTTTTAGATAAACACGGCATCGCCATCAAAGCCATCATTTCTTGCGGAGGAGGTTCTTTGGCTTCTTCTATGAGAGGCATGGGATTGTCGACGGCAGAGATGCTAGACGCTATACAGCGCCTAACACATGTGCCGCACTACAATTCCCTGGATTATCGCACCCTTTTCTCCATGCTCCCCTTTCAGCCGTTTCAATTTCAAACACCGGCCTCTGTTTTTAAACCCACCCAGCTGCAACAGGCCTTTCACGAAATTTTTGGAGAAAAAACCACAGCAGAATGCTCTCCCAAGCTATATTTTCAAGCTACTAATATCTATGATGCTACAGGCGTACTGCTTTCCGAAGGAAAGTTAAAAGAGGTCGTTTATGCCTCGACAGCGGCCTTTCCCATGCACCCGCCCATCTGTATAGACGGCCAATGGCTAGTCAATGGATCATTCAGCCAGGCGCTGCCGCTGTGGAATGCGGTCAAGGCAGTAAATGCCGATATCTTCATAGCCCTCAATGTTGAACAATTTTTTGGCATGCACGAGCCCTATCCCTATTTTCTCACCTCTTTTTTCGATGCGGTGTATGCCCAAATCGAAAAACCACAACACCTGGTGGCCATTGACCAGCATCATCACGCGATTGTATTTATCCCCATGCGCATTGAAAAAGAAATATCCTTTCATAATTTATCTAAGCGCGGATGCAAACGCATTATGAGCGAAGCCACGGTAAAGATTAACGAAAGAGCGGAAGATATCTTTGAGGCCTTTATAACCTCAAGAAAAAAAACATGACTAAGCTTTTGACTTTAGTCCCTAATTTAGAAAGGTAAAAATGGCAAAATTTAAAAATCTATGGCTTAATTTGTGGCGCGGATTTTCCAGCGCCATCAAACCCATTGAAGGGTGCAATGCCAACCCAATCCTTTATGCCGGCTCCAAAGGTCATTTCATGAAATTTGGACTCTACTCTGGCATTGGTGCGGCTGTAGGGGTTTTTTTTGCACTATTTTACATGTCAGCCAAAGGCATCGTCATCCCCAATCAACTGTGGATGACCTTTATATTTGGCGCCTGCCTGATGTGGGCTTGCGCGCGCCTTTTCTACTTGATTTCATTGGGCAAAGCTTTTTTCTCACAACCCGTAAAATACTTATGCGACACAGGCCTATTTGGCCAAGGAGGCACTGTAGGAGCGATTTCTTTCTTTATGTACCTAGCCTATCACCTCAACATACCCTTGGATATCTCTTTAGATGCCGTAGCTTACGGAGCGGCCATAGCCCTGGCTATCGGCAGGATAGGCTGCTACAATTACGGGTGCTGCTGGGGAGCCGAAACACATGCGGACTTTGGCGTGACCTACACGCACCCCCAGGCCAAAGTTCTCAGGGCTAAGCCAGAACTTAAAGGGCTAAAATTGTATCCCGTACAGCTGATGACCACTTTGATAGATCTTTGCATTTTCCTGATTTTGACTATTCTATTGCTGCTAAATGTCTATAACGGCGTGGTGGGAATCCTTTACGTATTCTTACAGCAAGGCGGCCGCCTTTGGATTGAAGGCTACCGCGATGACGAAGTGGTACAGGGCAAGCACAACTGGGTTATCACAGCTTTTGGACTGTTTATTTTGGCGCTTCCCTTGCTTTTGCTGCTCATCTTCTGGGAAGAGGGCTACCCCTATTTATCGCCGAGCATTCCGCCAGTAGCCCCGCATATTGTTGCGGATTTTTTCAATACCCTACTCAGCCCCGCCATATGGGCCTGCGTGATTATTTTTGGCACAGCCGTAGCATTTTTATACGGCTGGCATGGCAAGCAAATCGGCTCTTGGACAGCAAAATAGGCAATACAATATGAGTGAAGCGCTCCATAAAAAAAAGCGGCCCAAAGTCGGCCTCGTTTTGGGAGGGGGAGGGATCAAACCCTTTTCTAGCATCCCCCTATTCGATTTTTTGCGCCAAGCCGGCATACCCCTGGATGTGATTGCCGGCACGAGCGGCGGCGCCCTAGTGGGGGCG
>PLSG01000095.1 GCA_003164155.1 Parachlamydiaceae bacterium
CTCCTTGGGCAGTTTATACACGCGGTCTGCGTACTAGATCGAAGAAAAAATCGAACAAGTTTATTGTTAAAGATCGAAGGAAGAAGTAGTTATGGGTAGGTCACTAAAAAAAGGACCTTTTGTTGATCATCATCTTCAAAAAAAGGTTGATGTACAGAATGAGGTGAGCTCCAAAAAGCCTATCAAAACATGGTCGCGTCGCTCCATGATTATTCCCGAGATGATCGGTCATACTTTTGAAGTGCATAACGGCCGCAAATTTATTACTGTGTTTGTGTCCGAAAACATGGTAGGCCATCGATTGGGAGAGTTTTCACCTACTCGTACCTTTAAAGGACATCCAATTAAGAAGTAGGGGTTGCAGCAATGAGTAAGCCAGTAGCTATAGCTATAAGCAAATATATGAGAATTAGTCCGCGGAAAGCACGTCTAGCTGCCGGATTGATTAGGGGATTGTCCGTCGATGAAGCCGCGGCACAATTACTGTATAGCAATTTGAAGGCGGGACGCATGCTCAAGAAAACTCTTGATAGTGCTGTCGCCAATGCGGAAAACAACTTGGATCTACGCCGCGAAGATCTAAAGATTGCTGAAGTGCGCGTGGATGCGGGCCCTGTTTTTAAAAGGGCTAAGCCAAAAAATCGTGGCGGACGTCATCCAATTATGAAAAGAACCAGTCACTTTACTGTCAAAGTAAGTGAGGAATAGGAGAGTTGTAATGGGACAAAAAGCAAATCCGATAGGCT
The DNA here is from genome assembly GCA_003164155.1 of Parachlamydiaceae bacterium. GTDB lineage: Bacteria > Chlamydiota > Chlamydiia > Chlamydiales > Parachlamydiaceae > BOG-1457. The sequence continues at coordinate 747 of PLSG01000095.1, forward strand.
TGCGACTTATTCGCAATCGCAACTGGAGATCACGCTGGTACGCGAATAAGCAAGAATTTGGCACGCTGCTGATTGAAGATCAAATCATCCGCGCTTTCCTGATGAAAAAGCCTGCTTGCCAAGGTGCCTCGCAGATTAAAATTCGCCGCATGAGCGGTAAAATTGAGATCACGATATGCACAGCTCGCCCAGGTCTAGTGATTGGGAAAAAAGGCGCCGAGATTGAAATTCTCAAGGGCGAACTGTCCAAGCTTACCGGAAGGGAAGTCTGGATAGAAGTCGAAGAAATTAAACGCCCAGACACCGATGCAAAAATCGTGGCCGATGGCATTGCTCGACAACTCGAAAAGCGTATACCTTTCCGTCGTGCCATGAAGAAAGCTATGCAAGCTTCGATCGAAGCTGGCGCATTGGGTATAAAAATCCAGTGTTCAGGCCGGATTGGCGGAGCAGAGATTGCCCGTACTGAGTGGTACAAAGAAGGCAGCACGCCGCTGCATACGCTCAGAGCGGACATTGATTATGCGATGGGACGCGCGGAAACTACCTATGGAAGCATAGGCGTGAAAGTGTGGATCTACCGTGGCGAAGATATAATTGCGAATTATACAGCGAAGGGGGCATAACTATGGCCTTAATGCCAAAGAGAACAAAACATCGCAAAATGCACAAAGGGCAATTTTCAGGTTTGAGTAAAGNNAGTAAAGCGGGAAATTTTGTCCATTTTGGCGAATTTGGGATACAGGTGTTGGATCGCGGCTGGATCACTAACCAGCAAATTGAAGCTGCGCGTGTGGTGATCAACCGCTTTTTTCAACGTCGCGGTAAAGTGTGGATTCGCATTTTTCCCGATAAGCCTGTAACTAAAAAGCCCGCCGAAGTGCGTATGGGTAAAGGTAAAGGCGCGGTAGACCACTATGTCGCCGTTGTCCGTCCTGGGCGGATCCTCTTCGAGGTGGCCAACGTGCCTAAAGATATGGCGCAGAGCGCAATGCGCTTAGCCGCGGCTAAGCTAGGTCTTAGAACGCGCTTTGTAGAACGAATTGAACACGTGTGAGGAGAGTTATGGCAAAGGCTACGCTAAAAGCTAGTGAATTACGAGACATGGCTATCGAAGAGTTGCAAGCTCTTCATCCACGGTTGTCCAATGATTTGTTTCAACTTCTTAACCAAAAGAAGCTTGCTTCAAATAAAATAGAACAAGCGCATCGCATCCCCCTTCTTAGGAAGGATATTGCGAGAGTTCTAACCGTGCTTCGTGAAAGAAATGTTATTTAATTGTAAGTGAGTGGAAAATATGGAAGAAGTTAACGTTGGAACACGCAAAGTTAAACGCGGTGTGGTTCTTTCTAATAAGATGAATAAGACTGTAGTGGTCAATGTTGACCGTACCTACCGTCATCCACAATATGGAAAAGTCATCACGCGCGGAAAGAAATATTATGCTCATAATGAGTCCAAGCCTTTACAGGTTGGGGACACAGTGGATATCGTAGAGACAAGGCCGCTATCGAAATTAAAGCGCTGGCGTGTGATCTAGTTCACTTATACGTATTGCGTAGGAAAATGCGCATTAAATTGGAACAGCTGTTTTACAACACTGTTTAGAATGCGGTTTCCTTTTCTTTTTTTAATGTTGGGAGATAACAAAATATGATTCAACAAGAAACCCAGCTAAAGGTCGCCGATAACTCTGGAGCTAAACGGGTTAAGTGCTTTAAAGTACTAGGCGGATCCAAAAGGCGTTATGCTAATGTCGGAGATATTATCATCTGCTCCGTAAGAGATGCAGATCCCGATGGCAGCGTAAAAAAAGGCGATGTAGTGCGCGCTCTGATTGTCAGAACTAGACGGTACATAAAACGCAAAGATGGATCCAAGCTAAGATTTGACTCCAACAGCTGCGTTTTAATCGACGAAAAAGGCAATCCACGTGGAACACGCGTCTTCGGACCAGTGGCCCGTGAAGTTCGCGAAAAAAATGTTAAGATAACTTCACTCGCGCCCGAAGTGATTTAAACGTAGAGGAAGATGATGCCAAGCAAAAGCAAAAATATAGCGGCGGAAGAAACTGCCGTAGCAAATAAGAATATTCGCCAAGGCGACAAAGTAATTGTGCTCGCAGGCAATTACCGCGGCAAAGTCGGCGCAGTATTGAAGCGTATGGGTGACCGCATTGTGGTGCAAGGCGTGAATGTACGCAAAAAGCACACAAAAAACCCACAGGAAAAAGGTAAAGGCCAAATCGTCGAAATCGAGCGCTCTATTCACGCCTCCAATGTGAGTTTGTGCATCGGTGAGAATACGCCGGTCAAATTGCGAGTACGCAAGGAAAGCGATCAGACCAGAACCCTGTATTATAAAAGTGGTGACCGCGAAGAGGTCTATCGTCCGGTAACAAATCCTAAGTGAGCAGATATATATTATGTCTAGGTTAAAGAAAAGATATCTCCAAGAAGTAAAGAAAGCCTTGCAAGAAAAGTTTGCTTATCCCAATCCTATGCTTGTGCCGGCAATCAAGAAAGTTGTGATCAACATGGGGATTGCCGAAGCTGCTAAAGATAAAAACACCATACAGCAAGTCGTCGAAGAGCTGCGCATGCTATCGGGTCAAAAACCTGTGATCACCAAAGCTAAGAAAGCCATCTCCAACTTTAAGTTGCGCGAAGGGCAGTCGATAGGCGTGAAAGTGACTTTGCGCGGTGTGCGCATGTATGAGTTTATGGATCGGTTTTTCAACATAGTGTCACCCCGCATACGCGACTTCAGGGGCTTTCCCACAAAATGCGATGGCAGTGGAAATTACACACTAGGTTTGGAAGAACAGCAGGTTTTTCCTGAAATCAACTTGGACAAAGTTAAGCAAACCCAAGGTATGCACATTTCGTTTGTGACCACAGCCCCTAATGATGCAGAGTGTGTCGAACTGTTGCGCTTGCTTGGGATGCCTTTTAAAGAAATGCCCGTATGTGTGGCTACGTAATCGAGGATGAGGAGTTAAAATCATGAGTGATCCCATTGCAAATTTTCTGACACGTGTGCGCAATGCTGGCAATGCTCAGCACCGCTACGTCGATGTGCCGCATAGCAATATGCTGCAAAGTATTGCAGAGATATTAAAGAATTGTGGCCTTATAGAAAATTATCTAGTTAAGATCGAAAAGCCACAAGGCACCATGCGCGTATTCTTGAAGTATCAAGGTCGTCGCACTGTCATCCAAGGCATCGAGCGGGTTTCCAAGTCTGGATTGCGCAAATACGTGGGATATAAAGATATACCCTACTTTTATGGTGGTTTCGGTGTTTCGATTGTCACTACCCCTCAAGGTGTGATGTCTGGAAATGAAGCGATAAAACGCAAGATCGGCGGCGAGCTGCTGTGTAGAGTGTGGTAGTGATATCCGAAAATAGATAGGTTTTGTAGATTCTGACAGTAAGGAGAAATATTACAATGTCTCGCAAAGGTAGGTTGCCCATTGAACTCCCAAAAGGAGTTGAGGTATTAGTGGCAAATGGTGAAATCACAGTAAAAGGCCCAAAAGGCTCTGTGCGTCATGCTTTGCTGCCATGCATTGAGTTGAAGATCGAAAAGAATGAGACACAAGGACAAAGTCTAAGTGTCGGTCTGACTGACAAATGCGCTGAAATGAACAATTTCCAGGGGCTTTTCCGGGCGCTCATACAGAATATGGTTCTTGGCACTACACAAGGCTTTGTAAAAGAGCTTGAGATGATTGGTGTCGGTTACCGCTGTGCTGTGCAGGGAAATCTTTTGGACATCCAGATTGGGCTTTCACATCCGACAAAGATTGAGATTCCGGAAGGAATTACAGTGAAAGTCGAAAAGGGAACAGCCATCATGATCACTGGTGTAAACAATCAAGTGGTTGGACAATTTGCCGCAAACGTGCGCTCCGTGCGCCCTCCAGAACCTTATCAAGGCAAAGGGATTCGCTATAAAGGTGAATTCGTCAGGAAGAAAGCTGGCAAATCAGCGGCTAAAAAATAGGCTCGTAGCATTTTTTAGTTTATTTTTCTTTACAAGTTTGAAAGGCTCTGTTAGACTTTGCACAAAAAAGAACGGGCATGACAGGGGAGTATGCTGTAACGAATTTGCCATAGACTGCGGTGCACGGCAAGTGCGCCCATTGCGTCTATAGCGAGCTTTGCGGCATCGAAACCTGGCTTCCATTAAAATTAAGGCTAATTTCAGCCTGATTTAAGGCTAATTAAAGGCTATCAAGTAGGGTTCAGTATATGAGAAATACAATCATTAAAAGACAGGCAATGCGCAAAAGACGCAGTATGCGCGTCCGCAAGCATGTGCGTGGCACAGAGATTAAACCGCGCATGAGTGTGGTCAAAACTAACAAACACCTTCAAGTCCAATTGATCGACGATGAAAAAGGTGTGACCTTAGGCAGCATATCCACTTACGCTAAAGAGTTTCGCGACACTGAGTATGCCAGAAAAGGTAAAGTGGCTGCAAAAAAACTTGGCCAACGCATAGCGGAAATTGCCCAACAGTGCCATGTAAAAGAAGTGGTTTTCGATCGTGGACCATCTAATTATCAGGGAATACTGGCCGAGCTAGCCAATGCTGCACGTGCTGCAGGATTGCAATTTTAAGAAAGGAATGTAATAATGGCTAAACAGGGTGACTCACGCAAAAGAGATAAAGTAGAGACCGACCTCATGGAAAAGGTTCTCTATGTCAATCGCTGCTCTAAGGTCGTTAAAGGCGGACGCAAGTTCAGCTTTTCCGCGCTTATCTTAGTTGGCGACGGGAAAGGCCGCGTAGGCTATGGCATGGCAAAAGCTAACGAGCTTACTGATGCGATACGCAAAGGTGGCGAATTAGCCCGCAAAAATATTGAAAGTATCGTGATGGAAGGTTCTACCGTGCCACACGAAATCGAAGTTAAGTGGGATGGCGCTTGTGTGCTCATTAAGCCCGCTCCTCAAGGTACTGGCGTAATTGCCGGATCAAAAGTGCGTGCTGTGCTTGAAATGG
>PLSG01000487.1 GCA_003164155.1 Parachlamydiaceae bacterium
AAGGCCTCCTGAGTCAAAAATGCTTCCTTTCCCATGGCATCCAAGCCAATTAGCGGCACAGCCCCCTTGGGATCGACTGTCTCGAGATGTGTGAGATGCAAAATTTGGGCATAAGTGCCGCTGGTATCGGTTTTGGCCAGAGCATCGGCACCATTTTTGAGCAATAGATCGAGAAGTGAGCTATTGTTGGCCAAGGCTGCATGGTGCAAGGGAGTCCAGCCTCTAGCATCGCGCCCTCGAGGGTTTGCTTCAGCCGCTAGCAAGCGACTTACAGCTGCGCGATTGCAAATCACCGCCACATGCAGCGATGAGAGCTGCATCTTAGAAGAGAGATGCCCTAAATTATTTATTTTTTGCTTTTCTTCGATGCCCAAAATAAAATCGCATGCGGCTTTATTGTCGTCTAGCAAAGCTATTTTCAAAGCTGCCATTGAAGGTGTTAAAGAATTGAGTTGCAGCGGTTTTGATCCAAGCTTGCCGCGCGCCTGTCTGCTAGCTTGCAACTCAAGGCCAAAATCGCTCAATAACTCTTTGTCTAAGGCATACTCTTTGTAAAGAGCTGGTATACTCGCTTCTACAGAAGAACTAATCGATGATGTTGCCATTTCTAATCCTCATATCTTGATACATATTTTTTTCTTCAATTCGCCATCTAAAACAATTGTATTTTTATAAGCATTGTCTAGTAGGGCTTGGAGCATCTGGCTATGTGACATAGCTGCTTTTGGAAGTGATTCTTCGACGTATGCCACGGCATCATGCGGAATGACAACCTCTTCCACCGCTTCTGCTTTTAAACAAGGCGTCAGCCGAGTATCCCTTTTTGGGGCTTCAGTCTCAGTGGCTTTTGTAGCTTTAGACTCAACTTCCCAATCTTCACTTCCCTCGCCTTCTTCATCAACCACACTCTCAGTGCGGTGAAAATATAGAGCTTGTCGCTTGTCAAAGTCTATACGAGCTTGTTTTAGCTCTTCAAATAATTTCATAGCCGCGGATTGATTGCCCTCGGCAAAATACAACTGGACAATCAGCCGCCCTACGCCTATTAATTTGTCCAAGTAATAGACACAAGCTTCTTGGTAATGAGAGTGGCGTCCTCTCCAGGTATTCTGAAGATTTTCTAAGTCAAAGGCAATTTCCAACTTTTTTAAACCCTTATACACCTCGACAAAAGGGGAAATTTTAGCTTGTAATTCTACAACAGATCCTCTAAAGCTACTCTCGCTTATTTTGCTAAGAGAGTCGAGCTCAATTTTCATGCGGCAACACCAGGCAAATTGTTGGCTTTTTTCATTCAGCTGTCTCAATAATCTTTTGATAGATGGCATGCTTTCATCTCTGCGCGCCAACTTGGCTTTTATAGAAGCAGTCAATTTTTCACTGATTTCTAGGAAGTTGCTGTAACCATCAGACCATGTGCGCATGCGCTGTTCGACTAAACTCGCATACTGTTTATTTGTCGAGCAGTAAAATAGTTCGATATTATCCCCTTGACTTATTTCCGTATACTGGTTGGAAATTGAAACCTCTTTAATGAGCTTTTCAAAAGCCTCGCATATGCGCCTAAAAGATGCTGTATCGCCTCCCTTATCGGGATGATTAGACAGGGCTAAAGCGCGGTATCGCTTGTTGATAATATCCTTGTTTTGGACGTGCGGGCACAAGCCCAACACTTTTCGTGGATCTGTAGATAGGTTTTGGGGTGCGATATAGACATCTGTGCTGCTACTCGATGACATAGTCGCCGGCTTATCCTGCATGGGTCGATAGGAGAAGTCTTCAATACTCACTGAGCATAATCTTGGAAGAGCGTTAGAAGGACTTCCGACACTTGCCGAGCTTCTCCAGGAAAAGAGCATTTTTTTACAGATTTTGGCATTTACCTGTTCAAAATGCGCTTTTTCTTTCGAATCTTCTTCCAAAAAATGAGCTTCTTCTTTCGAATCTTCTTCCTAAAAATCTGGTCCTTGAGAATCCCCAATAGTAATTCCGCGAGGTCTCTCCTCATAATACCCTGAATGAGGGCGATAATGCGTTCCAGCTAACCCAATTTTTTCAGCCCTTGTACTTTCATTTGGCTTAGTCTTTAAGGCAGCATCTTGATAGGCGAGCCAAAAATCATCGATTTCGACCCATCTTCCATCGTTCCACTCTATTTTCCACTGATGAGCTGATTCAAAAGCAATATGTTCATTTTGCATCACCAATTTATCGGCAACCGCCAACAGCTTATATGCATGTCCTTGGATGCCCTTTAAATCGCTACAAAATGGCACGCCACTCCAATCATATACTCCGCTTTTGATTCTAAAAGGTTGAGAGCGCACAAAAGACTTACCTATATCCTCTAAGGAAAGAACCTTTCGCGATATATCATAGCTTTGCCGACAAGCAAACGTCATACAATCTCCGTATTTTTTAAAAAAAGCGAAACTACTTAGTTTAATAACCAATAACTTTATAAGCAGCATTCATTTCTGTCAATAAAAAAACGTTACATAAAAAACGCTAACATAGAAAACTCTTTTTTTAGAGGAAATACCAACAATTCGGACTCTCACGGAATTTTGAGAAATTCCGTGAGAGTCCGAATTGCAGCATCTAGTCCAAGTAAACCTCACATGACTGTTTTGGAAAACTTGCTACATAGCGATAAGGAAATCATGCACAGGGAAATAAAGGATGCATCCACAGCATTACAGTTTATTGAAAAACATGAAATAACCGAGCAGGACGACCTAGTAAAAATAGTAAAACTGGCAGCTCAGCAAAACGGTAAACAGGTTTCTGACAGAATTGAGCGTTTTGGCATAACTAGCCAACAAATTTTTAGGAAACGGGGTCAGGCTTCACAGAAACGGGGTCAGGCCTCACAGTATCACAGTTGCNNTCCATAACCTGAAAGATTATGGCTTCAAAGATGAAGCCGTTTTGGTGAAATTGGCTAAACTAACTGCCCAAAAGGATCCGCTGAAACTTCCCTATTTTATTAGGAGTTTTGGCATAACTAACCAAAGAGCGCTGGCGGACATCGCCAAATTAGCTCACGCAGAAGAAATTTCTTGGTACATTCACCGCTATGGTATAACCGATCAGACCATCCTAGGCGAAATCGCTGAAAATGAATACCGTCAAAAACGTTCAACTTTTTCCGGCGTTATTGAAAACTACCGCCTCAAAGATCAAGTCCTTTTCGTGAAACTAGCTAAACTAATGGCACAAAACGACGACGAAGCATGGGAATTCTGCCAAGATATTCGAAACTT
>PLSG01000070.1 GCA_003164155.1 Parachlamydiaceae bacterium
GAAGCCTTCCTAAAGCAAATTCAAGAATCTAAAACCACTGTAACACCAACCCAGTAATGAGACCTCTTAATGAACTCTATGAATTTTGAAGAACTATTTAGCCTTCTTCAGCAAGTCGATGAACTCGAAAGAATCGAAGCAAAGACGTCTGCAGAAAAACTTGGAAGCAGTGCACTGGAAACTATTTGTGCCTTCTGCAATGAGCCAGGATTGGGTGGTGGCTACCTCGTTTTAGGGCTAACCAAGAATGAACTAGGCCTTATCCCGCGCTATAGGGTTACGGGCATTGCTAATCCCGATAAGCTGCAAAATGAAATCGTGACGTTGTGCCGGCAGAATTTTAACATTCCAATCCGTCCCATCATCGAAGTTATACAACAATCGCAAGGTGTCTTGCTACTCGTGTACATTCCTGAAGCAGAACCACACGAAAAACCTGTCTACATAAAAAGCCAAGGACTTGATAAGGGCACATTCCGGAGGATTGGACCTGCAGACTTACTGTGCACAAAAGATGATCTCGACACGCTTTATCAGCAGCGCTCAAGAAGGAATTTTGACGAAAGTGTTGTCGAAGAAGCCGATATGGGGGATTTTGACCCGCATGCTATTTCTGCTTATCGCGATCTGCGTAAAGAGGTAAAACCAGGTGCTCAAGAGCTCCAGTTAAATGACGAAGAGCTGCTTATTTCTCTAGGAGCAATCGGGAAAATTAAAAAAGAGCATTTTCCTACCGTGGCTGGCCTTGTTTTATTTGGGAAAGAATGGTCCCTTCGTCGTCTCTTTCCGATGTCTACGCGCATTGATTACATCACCATTGAAGGACGAGAATGGGTTCCAGATCCTGAACGGCGCTATAAGGGTATAGAATTCAGGGAATCTATTCTTCTTGCTTTCCCTCGCGTCCTTAATGCCATTATGCGCGACATTCCAGAGGCTTTCGTGATGCCTCCAGGTGGGATCTATCGTCGTGATGTGCCTTTGGTACCTCGCATCGTCATCAAAGAAGCTCTCTGCAATGCTATCATGCACCGTGATTATCGAATGAGTCAAACCATTCAGATCCTGCGCTACGCTAACCGCATCGAATTCCGCAATGCAGGCTATTCGCTCAAGCCAGAAGATCAGTTAGGTCTGCCTGGTTCAATGACGCGCAATGGGCGCATCGCTAAAGTAATGCAAGATTTGAATCTGGCGGAAACAAAGGGAACAGGTATTCGGACCATGCGAGAGGAAATGAGAAAGGCAAATCTTTCAATACCCCTCCTTGAATCGGACCGGGCAGGAAATTCCTTCGCTTTAACTTTGTTAACCCATCACTTCTTTGACCAAGAAGACATCAAATGGCTAGGGAAATTCGAAGTATGCAACCTTTCTGATGATGAGGCACGCACACTCATTGTTGTGCGTGAAATGGGCGCAATTACCAATGCCGACTATCGCAACATCAACTCTGTTGATACTTTGTCAGCTAGCTCTCATTTAAGGCGTCTAAGAGATCTTGACCTTTTGGCACAAAAAGGCAGCGGAAGCGCCACTTATTATGTTCCGACAAAAAAACTGCTGGTTCCCACTACGGAAGCTCAATTTAGCCATGCTGTTTCAAACCTGCCCAGTGCGACTGGCCCAGTTCATCTTAGCCCGTTACCTGGGGAGTTAACTCCCCAATTAGGCGCTATAATAGGGGAGTCAACCTTGCCTGAAGATTTGAAAAACGATGTAGAGCATTTAAAAAGGAGAGCTTCGCCAGCAAAAATCAGGTCTATTATCAAAAGGCTTTGCTCCCTTAGGTATTTTAAATTAGGTGAGATAGCTCAACTCCTGGGGAGAGGGACGGAGTATGTGCGAGCAAAATTTCTGTCTCCCATGACTGAGGAAGGGGAGCTCGAGCTTCTTTATCCTCATCAACCAAATCATCCNNGAAAGCGATCCTTTTGGCACGTGTTTCAAGTAAGGATCAGGAAGAAGGACAATCGATTCCGGCTCAGGTTCGGCGTCTTACGGAGTACGCCGAGCGACGTGGTTTTTCAGTAGATCAAGTATTTCAAATTACTGAATCTTCGACCAAAGAGACCCGTAAGGAATTTGAAAAAATTCTAGTGCTGATTAGAAAATCCCGTCAAATGACTGCTTTAATTGCCGATACCGTTGATAGAGTCCAACGCAGTTTTCGAGAATCCGTTGTGCTTGACGAACTAAGGAAGGAAGCCAAGGTCGAAATTCACTTTTGCCGTGAAAACCTCATTTTGAATGACAAAGCAAATAGTGCGGATCTCTTGCGCTGGGACATGGGGGTAATGTTTGCTAGAAGCTACGTCCTCCAGCTTAGTGATAACGTTAAACGAAGCAAAGAAGAAGCATTAAAAAAGGGAATCTGGATAGNNCTGAAAAATAAAGGCGTTCAGACTGCAAAAGGCAGAGCCTTTGCCAAGTCACAGATAGAATCGATCTTAAAAAACCCATTCTATGCAGGAGAAATGAGAACCAAGCATGGAATCTTCCCACACAACTACGAGAAACTCATCTCAAAGGAGACTTTTCAGCAGGCGCAAGCAATCCTGAATGGTTATCACACCAAGCCTTTTCAGGCTATCTCCATTCCTTTTGCCCTGCGGGGGTTGGTTTCCTGTGAGCATTGTGGCTGTATCGCATCTCCTGAAATTAAGAAAGGAAAATATGTCTACTACAGCTGCACCAATGCTAAAGGCAACTGCAGAAGGGTTTATGTCAGAGAAGAAGTTTTGCTCGATCAACTCACTCCTTACTTTGATCGGATTGCTTTATCCGAAGAGCAGATCCAGAAGATCACCGAATACTTGAAGCAGATCCATCAGACAGAACAGCTCTTTATGAAGGAAGAACAAGAAGCCTTGCGAAAGGAAATGGACAAAGTTCAGAACCGCATAAGTCGGATGTATGATGATAAGCTAGATGGGCTGATCGATGAGAAGCTTTACCAGCAAAAACTAAAGGAATTCAAAGCTAGGCAGCAGGAGATTGTATCAAAAATGGAGCGGCATGTAAAAGCGGACGAAAGCTTTCATATCACCGCCAATAAAGTAATGAATTTAGCAAAGAGCGCACGTCAGCTCTTCGAGAGTTCTGAAGTTGAAGAAAAACGACAGCTATTGAATTTGGTGTTTCAGAACTTGCGTTTGGAAGGCAAAAAACTACTCCTTACACTGCGTGAGCCGTTTTCGCTTATCATGCAATCTAAGGAATGTCCAGAGGGATGGGGGCGGTTGGACTCGAACCAACGGAGACCGAAGTCGAGGGATTTACAGTCCCTAACCCATCCACAACCTGGCGTAAACTGCAATACATAGGCACAACACAATCAATGGTTTAAAAGACATTTGATTGTGCCTGCTTGCGCCATTTTGCGCCAGTCTTTTGCCGCCTAGTGCGTAAAAATTGCGTAAAAGTTGCATCAGCCGTTGCCCACAAAATGTAAAATAGTGTAGAATAAGCTATCATCCCGCATGGTCTATCCATGCGAAAGCCACGGGTTCCGGCTCGTGGTTTCTTTTTTTCAGAGGATCCCATGAAACAGGAACGAGTCGTTTGCTTTATCGATGGATTTAATCTGTATCATGCTATTCATCGCCTCAAGCAACCTCACCTCAAATGGGTGAATTTATGGTCACTTGCATCAGTATTCCTCAAGCCTATCTCTCAGGATTTAAGCGCTGTTTATTATTTTTCTGCGTATGCTGATTGGCTGCCACAGGCTAAGCAACGTCATTTGCGCTATGTTAAAGCCATTGCATCGGAAGGTGTAACACCCGTTTTGGGNNATGTGGATATCAATGGGTAGCCCACGAAGAGAAGGAAACGGATGTAAATATTGCTTTGGCTTTATTGAATTTGGCCTATCAAAATAAGTATGACAGGGCTTTTCTTATCACAAATGACTCGGATTTAGCGCCAGCCATCCATATGGTTAGGGCATATTTTCCTCAAAAACAAATCACGACTATAGTTCCTCCTCAATGTCGGCATAGTAATGAGCTTATTAAAGCATCATCGGATAAAGCCAAAATCACAGTAGCACATTTAGAGCGCTGCTTGATGTCAGAGCACATTTTGGATGCGGGCGGAAATCTCATTGTAACTCGCCCTTCAGAATATAAAATCCCACAATGAGTCCCTTATAGTATGCGCTAAAGAAGATTCAAACCCTAAGGGATAAGAATGGAATATTCTATCTTATTCCAAGAATGTGGGACTTGCTGGATTTGTGGATTTGTTAGAAAAATATTGCCTATTACTACCTTTGATCAACATTCCATCAATCGATTTCAGTATTCTCTAAATTCACAAAATAAAGTTTTTTTACTGATTAATTTTAGCTCCGTTTGCCAGTAAAACAGAAACCAAATCTTTGTTTCTGTATTTAATAGCTAATCGTAAAGGATTGATTTCATGTTGTCCATAACATTCAGTGACATTATTACCATTTTTTATAACCAATATTATTTCTTTGCCTCCGA
>PLSG01000020.1 GCA_003164155.1 Parachlamydiaceae bacterium
GGCCTGGCCTGCTGTGCCATCGAGATGATGTCCACAGCCGCCAGCCGCTATGACATGGCCAGATTTGGGATGGATGTCTTCAGAGCATCTCCTAGGCAAAGCGACGTGATGATTGTAGCCGGAAGGGTTAGCCAGAAGATGGCTCCTGCCTTAAAGATGGTTTACGACCAAATGCTAGAACCCAAATGGGTAATAGCCATGGGAGACTGCTCATCCAGCGGTGGAATCTACAACAACTACGCCATCATCCAGGGCGTCGATAAAATCGTACCTGTCGACGTATACGTTGCGGGATGCCCACCGCGTCCAGAAGCCCTTTTGGATGGATTGATTATGCTACAAAAGAAAATTCGGTGCGAACGTCCTTTAAATCGACTGAGACAGGTGGGAAAAAGCGAATGAAAACAGCCCAAGCCGTGGCTTACTTACAAGCGCAAATAGGCAGTGCCGTCGGTGAAGTGACCGAATTCTTAGGCCAAACATCGCTCGAAGTGAAAAAAGAAAATTTGCTCGAAGTCCTGGGATTTTTAAAAAAAGCCCCCAACCCTGGCTTTGCCACTCTCATGGACTTGACCGGAGTCGACTATCTCCAGCCGACCAAGCGCACCAAGGTAATCTATTTCTTGCACAACCCCGAAAATTTTGAACGGGTGCGCGTCGCCGTGTATGTAGAGCGAAACGAAGCTATCCCTTCCGTCACAGAGCTCTGGGAAGGGGCCGACTGGTATGAACGGGAGCTGTATGATCTTTTTGGGGTGCGCTTCGAAGGACATCCCGATTTAAAGCGCATACTGTTGCCAGATGACTGGCAAGGGCACCCCTTAAGGCGCGACTATGCCCTGACGGAGGAGCCTGTGGAATTTAAACACGGGGTAAGACCCAAAGTACCATCGGAAATTATTCCCTATGTCAAAGACAAAAGCAAACCTTAGCCGGCTAGGGCAGCCGGGAGATGTCCTCGAATTGAATCTAGGACCGCAACACCCTTCGACGCACGGGGTTTTGCGCCTCAAGCTACGCCTCGATGGAGAAATAGTCCTCTCGGCTGAACCGGTGATAGGCTATTTGCACACCGGCATCGAAAAAGAATGTGAAACGCGCACCTACCACCAGATCTTCACCTTGATCGACCGGATCGACTATTTATCTGGCCCGGCTGAAGAGCAGGCTTATGCCGCCACTGTAGAGACGCTCATGGGACTGCAAGTGCCCGAACGCGCCCAAACTATCCGGCTGATGCTCTTGGAGCTTTCGCGCATTTCCAGCCATCTGATCTGGATAGGCACAAGCGCCCTCGAGCTCAATATGTCCTCGGTTTACATGTACTGCTTTGCCGAGAGGGAGAAGATTCTCGATCTCTTCGAAGGGGTGTCAGGAGCGCGCATGTTTCCTTCTTGCTGGAGGATTGGAGGCTTAGCCTATGACCTCAATCCCGAATTTGAAAGCGCTGTCAAAGAATTTCTAAAAGGTTTTCCCAGCTTATGGAAAGACCTGGACAAGCTGCTGAGGAACAACTACGTATGGTGCGAAAGGCTGCAAGATATTGCCATCATCGACCAGGCGCTTTGCCAGCAATACATGTGCACAGGTCCGGTGATCCGCGCAGCTGGCGTGCCGTATGACATCCGCAAAGTTTACCCTTACCTCGGATACGAAAACTATAAATTCGACATCCCCACACAAAGCGCAGGAGATGCCTACGCGCGCTATCTAGTGCGCATGGAAGAGATGCTGCAAAGCGCCTCTTTAGTCGAACAAGGGCTTAAGCGCTTAAAACCCGGGCCGATCATCGTCAACGATCGCAAGGTGGCCTTGCCCCCGCGCAAAGAGCTGGCCCGCAGCATGGAAGCTGTGATTCACCAATTCAAATTGGTCAGCGAAGGGCTGCATCCCCCCGTTGGTGAAATATACCAGTGCGTGGAATCGGCAAGAGGCGAGCTGGGCTACTTTTTGGTGAGCGACGGCAGCAATAAACCGCACAGGCTGCGCGTGCGATCCCCCTCCTTTCCGCATGTGGAAGTGTTAAAAAAAGTACTGCCCGGACTTTTATTATCTGACGTGGTGGTGGGTATCGCCAGCGTCGACCCCATACTTGGAGATGTAGACCGCTGATGCTTACAGAAAAAACAAGACAAGCCATTTTAGAGCTGCAGAAGAAGTATCCTGAAAAGCGTTCGGCGCTAATCCCCGCGCTGCATCTAGCCCAGGCAGAAGCTGGATATCTGCCGCGAGAAACGCAAAACGAAGTAGCCGCTTTATTTGGGATTGCCCAAAATGAAGTCAACTCCATCGTGTCTTTTTACGATATGTTTTTTGATGAACCAGTGGGCAAGCATATCATCCACGTCTGCAAAAATGTGTCGTGCATGCTCAGAGGCAGCGACGAACTGATAAATGGTTTGTGCCAGCGCCTGCAAGTAGAACCTTGGAGTGCTTCACAAGAGGCTTGTAAAAGAACCTCTGCCGACGGTGAGTTCACCGTGATCGCCTCGGAGTGCTTAGCTGCCTGCGATCGGGCCCCCATGATGCTCGTGGACGATAAAGTGGTGGGACCAGTAAAGATAAGCGATTTAGACAATATCTTAGCCGAGGCTAAAAAAGGGCATGGGCACCCCTGCCCGGTTCCACTTGTGGAGGGCAATCATGCCTGAAATGCGCATACTGATGGAGCACATTGAGCAGCCAGACCAATTTCGCATAGACACCTATGAAAAAAATGGGGGATATCAAGCCATCCGCAAAGCCATCCCGCATATGGCACCCGCAGCAATTACCGACATGGTCAAGCAATCTGGCCTACGCGGCCGTGGCGGCGCTGGTTTTTCTGCTGGTATGAAATGGGGTTTTATACCCAAAGGTACGGCTGAGACCAAATATTTAGTATGCAATGCCGACGAAAGTGAACCGGGAACCTTTAAAGATCGCCTGCTGACTGAAAAAAATCCGCATCAACTCATTGAAGGAATAATTTTGGCTTGCTACGCCATAGGATCTTCCCAAGCCTTTATTTATGCACGCGGCGAATTTTTCCAAGGGATCGCCATTTTACAAACCGCTATAAATGAAGCCACGCAAAAGGGATACCTTGGTCAAGGAATCTTAGGGTCGGCTTACCACCTCGACATCGTGGTCCATCCAGGTGCCGGCGCATACATCGCCGGCGAAGAGACCGCTCAGCTTAATTCTTTGGAAGGCTACCGCGCGACCCCGCGCCTAAAACCGCCCTTTCCGGCCATCGCTGGCCTATATGGCAAACCGACCATCATCAACAATGTGGAAACGCTGTCTTATATCGGCCACATTGTAAACCGCGGCGCCGAATGGTTTCAAAAGATTGGAACGCCCAAAAGCAGCGGCACCAAAATATTCCAAGTCAGCGGGCATGTGCAGCGCCCAGGGTGTTACGAATTCCCCTTAGGTGTGCCTTTAAGAGAAATCATCGAGGCCGCGGGAGGCATGCTGCCCGGGCGCAAGTTCAAGGCCTGCTATCCTGGAGGCTCATCTTGCGCCTTGTTGACCGAGCGAGACTTAGACATCGCCATGGATTTTGAGACGCTAGCTGCGCGCGGCACGGCGCTTGGCACAGCTTCCATGATTGTCATGGATGATACGGCCGACATGGTGAAAGTGGCGCATCGCCTCATGCAGTTTTATCAAAATGAGTCGTGCGGCAAATGCACTCCCTGCCGCGAGGGAACGCGCTGGATGGTGCAAGTTCTCGCCCGCATAGAGAAAGGCGGCGGCACCTTAAGCGACTTAAAACTCATCGATCAAGTGTGTAAAAGTATGGCCGCCAACTCCTTCTGCCCACTAGCCGTGGGAGCAGCTCCGCCTGTGGTAAGCGCCATACAAGAATTTAAAGGCGAATTCGAAGCCTATATTCGGCGCAATCCACACTGTGATAAAGTCCCTCTTATGAAAATAGCTTATCCTTATTTGTAGAAAAAGATGGCGAATATGCAAACAACTGCGCAAACTAATCAGATCACTTTCACAATCGACGGAAAAACGCTAAGCGTTCCCAAGGGAACTACCGTCTACACTGCCGCAAAGCAGCTGGGCATCGAGATACCCATTTTTTGCTACCAAGATAGGATGCCTCCCTTTGGGGCCTGCCGCATGTGCTTGGTGGAAGTCGAAAAAATGGGAAAGCTGCAAACGTCTTGCACATTGGAAGCGACCGAAGGCATGGCAGTGAAAACCCAAAGCCAACTGGCCGTCGAAGGACGCGAAGGGATCATCGAATTTTTGCTGATCAACCATCCTCTGGACTGCCCCATCTGCGACCGCGGCGGTGAGTGCCCGCTGCAAGATCAAACTTACAAATACGGTCCAGGAAGTAGCCGATTTTACGAGGATAAGCGCCGCTTTGTTAAGCCCCTGGCGCTTGGCCCCGTGCTGATGCTGGACAGAGAGCGGTGCATCGCCTGCGCCAGATGCACCCGCTTTGGAGAGATCGTGGCGGGCGATCACGCCCTGGAGTTTATCGACCGAGGATATAGAACCGAAGTCGGCACACCCGACGGCGGGCCTGTCGAATCGAAATTCATTGGAAATACCATCATGCTCTGCCCAGTGGGAGCGCTGACCAGCCAAGTCTACCGTTTTCGGGCGCGCCCTTGGGACAACACTCCCACGCAAAGTTCCTGTACGCTGTGTCCGGTAGGGTGTAACCTAGTCTTGGACGCGCGCGACGGAGAGATCATGCGCACGAGATCTTGTGAAAATAAAGACCTCAACGATATCTGGTTATGCGACAAAGGCTGGTTTGGATACGAATTCATCTCCAACCCCAACAGATTGCAAAAGCCCTTGGTGAGAAAAAACGGGCATCTGGAGCCAACTGAATGGGGCGAAGCGCTCGATTTAATTGCCTCCAAAATGCTGGCCGCTAAGCCACAAGGCAAATTGGCCGCCTTAGGCGGCAACCCGCTGACTGTAGAGGAAAACTATCTTTTTCAGAAACTCATGCGGCAAGGCGTTGGCGTGCACAACATTGATCACCGCGTAGGGATGCCCATCCTCAACTTAGACGAAGAGGGCCTGGCGCCGGGCATGGAGATCTCCATCGGAGAATGCCCAGAACTTTCCTTTGCCATCTTGTTGGGCGTAGATCTCACCGAAGAGTTCCCTGTGATCTGGCTGCGCTTAAAAGAGGCTATTAACCGCGGGGCCAAAGTCATCTTCTTAGGGCACTATGCTCCAGAAATTGCCCAGCAGATAGCCAAAACCGTGCTACATGCCCCCGGACAAGAACTCGAAATTCTACAAGCACACCTGCCAGAAATTGCCGCCTTGGCCCAAACCGGAAAAAAAGGCGCGCTGTTTGTCGGCCAGCAGTATCTAGCCAATGCACAGCGCCAACATATTTTAAGCGCTTTAGATGACTTCCGCAGCGCTTGGCCCCAAGTCAGCTTAAATCTCTTGGAAGGGCGAGGCAATAGCTTTGGAGCGCGCTTTGCGGGAATGCGCCCAGACTTGGGACCGCTTGGCACGCGCATTTCTAAGCCAGGACTCAATGCCCTGCAAGTGCTAGACACCTCTAGCAAAAGCGGATGGGATTTCCTCTATGTGGCCGGGGCAAATCCGGCACTCAAATATCCTGGCAAATTGTGGAAGGAAGCTCGGGCAAAGCTTGGATTCTTGGTAGTCCAAGACATCTTTCTCACCGAGACAGCCCAACAAGCCGACGTAGTGCTTCCTTCGCTATGTTTTGTGGAAAAAGAAGGCACCTTCCTCAACATCGAAGGACGCCCCCAAAAACTTCAGCCAGGCAAAGATCTTCCTGCGGAAATCTACAGCGACGGCACGATTTTTATGTTGCTGGCGCAAAGGCTTAAGGTTGGGCTCGAAACCGATGAAGAGTTTCGCCAGCATGTAGCTTTGCAAAGCACGCCAAGTAGCGTTAAGCGGCTGCGCGCAAAACCAAAAACTGGCGAAGCTTCAGGCGCAGAACTAGAAAATCGGGGAGAGCTAAAAGCCTCATTTGCCCCGAGCTTATTTGACCATGGTGTGCGCATGCAGCATAACCCGCATCTCAATGCCCTAGCCAAAGCACCTCGCGTGCGCATACATCCCCAAGAAGGTGCAAAGAGGGGCCTGCAAAGCGGCGATACGGTGCGCATCAAAGCCCCTGAAAACAGTATTTCCGCCAAGATTAAGTTTGACGATAGCGTGGCCATGGGCACCGTCGTATTGCCACTGGGCTTCCCTATCATTGCCGTGCATGAGCTGGGAGCAAACCTATTGAACGGAATGGTTATCGAATTGAGCTTGGGTTAAGGGTTGAGAACAAATTTAAACGCAAAGACGCAAAGGCGCAAAGCAGGAAAACTACAAATTGAAATTTTGACAAATTTTATCGAGAACTTGGGCATGGTTCAGTAATAGCCAAATATGGGTAACACTTCAAACCCAGGAGAATGGCCGCAAAAGAACCCAAAGAACACAAAAAAAGAACAAAAATGTAAAGCTCATCTCTTCAGTTTAAAAATGATTATTTTTTTCTCTTCCTCTTTTGTGTTCTTTGGGTTCTTTTACGGCCATTATTGGGGTTCACAGATTGTTACCTATATTGGAAAATTTAGGATCTCAAATATCCTCTGTTTTTCCTCTTTGCGCCTTTGCGTCTTTG
>PLSG01000236.1 GCA_003164155.1 Parachlamydiaceae bacterium
GGTTATTGGAAACTCTTCTCACAATGAGGCGTTTGTAAAGAAACAATGGAATAGTCTTCAAGAAGAATTACATCGCGTACAAAAATTGACTCCAATTTTGAGTGAATTATCGAGGGTTTGCGATCTGAGTGAAGAGTCAGGTGCTCCAAAATGGGCTCAACAGCTACGGACAACTCCTGAGACAACTTTTGATGATTTACTCCCGGTAAATTGGGTAAAAATGTGGCGAGTTAAAAGATTGGCCACCTATCTCATTTCTATTGATGGAAGGGGAGAATTGAAGAACCTGACAACATTTCGCAAGGAACTTGAGCAAGATCTGAGTCGTATTTATGGTAAAGCCATTGAAAAACGCGTTTGGTTAAAAATTGTAGAAAATGCCACCCCCTCAATCCGGAGTGCCCTTAACGCATATGTGGCAGCTATTTTAAAAATAGGTAAGGGTAAAGGTAAAAAAGCCCCTAAGCATCACCAAGATGCACAAAATGCAGCCGCACGTGCATTTACTGCAATTCCTTGCTGGATTATGCCTCATCATCGGATTTCCCAGTCGCTGCCTGCTAAGTTTGGTTGTTTTGATTTGGTCATTATTGATGAGGCTTCGCAATCGGATTTAAGTGCGCTACCCTGTATGTTACGTGCACAGAAAGTACTCATCGTTGGAGATGATAAACAGGTCTCCCCAGAAGGGATAGGAATCAAAGATGAGGAGGTTCAGCGTTTAACGTCTCGTTTTCTAGCCAACCAAGTAGATCTCTTTCGCCCGCTTATGGCGATCGATTGTTCAATCTATGATCTGTTTAAAGTGGTATTTGCTAAATCTGCAGTAATGCTAAAAGAGCATTTTCGAAGTGTTGCCCCAATCATCGAATACTCGAAACGGGAATTTTATAACCATGAACTAAAGCCCTTGCGGACAGCAAAATCCTGCGAGCGATTAGATCCTCCATTAATAGACATCTTGGTAGAGGATGGTTACCGCAATGAAGGCGATATTAACGAAGGTGAAGTAAGATGCATTGTTGAAGAGATCAAGGCTATTGTTCAAGATCCGAGCATGGCAAATCGTTCCATTGGGGTTGTGTCTCTTTTGGCTGATAAACAAGCTTACGAAATTTGGAGACGGCTTGAGAAAGAACTAGGTCTCGAGGCAATGCAACGACATCAGATTGCCTGTGGTAATCCGTTGATCTTTCAAGGCAAAGAGCGCGATATTATGTTCTTAACAATGGTTGTTTGTCCTAAGACTGCAAGTGCCATTACTGGAAGAAAGTTTGAACAACGGTTTAATGTTGCGGCGTCAAGGGCTCGAGATAGAATGTACTTGGTGAGAAGCATTTCTCAACAAGAGCTTAGTCCTGCTGATTATCTCCGCAAAAGACTCATAGAACATTTTTCAGCACCTTTTGTGCAAGATGAGATAAAAGTTGCAGATTTACGAGAACTGTGTGAGTCGCCTTTTGAAAAGGAAGTTTTTGATATTCTGACCGAAAGGGGATATTTTGTTTTGCCCCAGGTCCCTGCTGGAGGCTATCGCATCGATATGGTTGTCGAAGGCTCTAATGGCAATCGATTAGCGATTGAATGTGATGGAGACCGCTTTCATGGTCCAGAAAAATGGGAACAAGATATGGCCCGTCAGAGAATTCTCGAACGTGCCGGTTGGAATTTTTGGCGTTGTTTTGCATCAACATTCGTGTTACAAAGGCTGCAGATAGTAGGGGACTTATTAAATACACTGGAAAGGCATGGAATAAGACCTGTCGAAGCTGTAAAAGGACAAATCAGACTACATACAGAAGCCCGTCGTTATACCGCATTTCCTCAGTTGATTGATTCCTGAAAATCGGAAGAGGAGGGATTTGAACCCCCGTTACCTTGCGGTAAATCTGTTTTCGAAACAGACGCGATCGGCCACTCTGCCACTCTTCCTGAAGATTGTTGGATGGGCGAGGCAGATTTTGTCAGCCGCGCCACGCGTATGAGATAAGCGAGTAAAGTCTACCTAGAATNNTGCAACGCCTCATCTGCTGCATCTGAGATGTTTCGCTAGTACTCATCTTTGGACGAAATTAAATCAATAGCCGAATTGTCCATCTTGTGTATCTTTTCTATCCTTCCCATCTTTTCCTATCCTATCATCCTGTAAAATTTTCAGGATGGGTATAATAGGAAAAGATGGAAAGAATAAAAGAAACGTCTACTCATTGACCGAAATTTTTTGCTGCACAGATGAATAAGGCCAAGTTTCCCCTGTGAGGGCGAACATGGCGCCGATTTGTCATGCTACTTGATTAGCCCAACCGGTCAGATCCCCACGATTTCTTAGGGAGGATCTGTCCTGGTATTGACGATTACTGACTACCAGCAGCCGCATTTTGTGCATCTTCCTCTGGCAAGGCCTGGGCTTTGGCAGGCGTGGACGCTTGCGGTTCCAATGCCTGTTGCAGCTCGGCAAAAAGTTTCCAGGATCTGGCAGAAAATTGATCTTCAGTCAAAGTGCCCACATTTGTAGGACCGTCAGCAGTTTTGTTCTCTACAGTGATAAGCAAGTTGGCCTTTTCGGACTGCGGATCATTTGAAATTTCTTGCAGGTAGGTCACAACCTTGTGGGTGAGCTCAGGCGAGAGAACAGCCAAGCGGCTGCCCTTTGCAGGGTAATGGGCTAATAGCGGATTGATGACTTTTGTCCAACGGTTCCAATAGTCAATCAGATGAGTGACCAATTCCTTATATTTTTTCACTTCAATCGTAAAATGACCAGCATAATCGGCATAGCCGGGAGGCGTGGCCCGTCCGCCACCTTCGAGTGTCACACTGTAGCGGTCTGAGGTAAAGCCCGATTTTTTTATTTCAAGCTTTGAAGCCTCGCCCTGCCCCTCATTTGGGGAAGCATTCCAAGCGGTATGCGCAAAAAACCGCATAGTTCCAAAGTTTTGCCACTTAGGCACCACGGCTTTGACCTCAGCCAAATGTGTAGTCAACACATCTTTTAAAGCCTTTTGTTCCTTATCTTTGGGTGTGAAGTTAGCATAACTTTTTGACAAGGCGTCGAGCTCTTGCATGAAGAGATCATAATATTTTTCCGAGATGGTTGAGCTGTAGTCGACATCCATTTTATAGTTTTCCCCACCTTTGGGCAGGCTAAGTTTGTCAAAATGGAAATTGCCTTTAAAATTTTCTACCTGATTGTTCCAGACCATCTTTGAAATGCTGAAATTATAGTTATCCACATCAAGGATGCCCACCGGCTGTTCTAGGAGGGTTTTGAGCACCTCTACTTGAGGGATGCGTATGCTGCCTTCGAAAACGAAGTCTGTTTTGCCTGATTTGGCCCGGATATTGTGGACAATCTGCATAACCAGGTCCATGGGCTTCAATTGCTCTAGGTCATCATCCTTTGCATGCATCAGAAGCCCTTTAGCATCTATGGACAAATCAATATTTTGACTGTCTTTGGGCGCCGCGCTTTTTTTAAGGCTTATTTTGGCTTTAGCAAGTTCTCCGAGGATTTGCCGATTTCCCTCTGGCGAAACGCCTATGATGTTCCAATGATGGAGGTTGATATGCCCTTTTTCAAAGAGTTTCCACCACTCTTCAGGCGTGAGATCGGTCAATAACACCGTCTTGCCCAAGGCATTTTGATTGTGTAGTCCTTTGGCTTCTATGTCCAGAGAAGACTTTCCCTCGATGATGAAATGCGCGGCGGGCTGAGACTCCACCCCCTCTACTTTTTCACTGGGAAGATGCACATCGGTCAAACCAGAAACGGCCATGGTATGTAAAGAGCCCCATATATTGGTTCCCAGGCTTAAATCCCCATCAATTTTGATCTCTAGGGCCTTTTGCACGAGATTGGTTTGAGGATCGCTCCATTTGAAATGCGGATTTTTAATATAGGTGATGATTTTAAATGGGAAGCCCCCTTTTTTCACTCCGGCATATTGAAATTCAAATCCTGGGGTTTGTCGTGCGGATAGCTGGGCGAGCTGCCCCTCGACTTCTCTTTCGAATCGATTGGCCTGTACATACCATAAGATAGGGTAGAGTAGGACAGCCAAGATGGCCACGGACACCACAAATTTTTGTAAACCTCTCATGACTTTTGCCTTTATTTAGTTTTTTTGGAGTTTGGGAAATTCAGGAGGGACCTGAACTTGCCCAAACCAAAATGAGAGCTCATGGTCAATATGCTGTTAATCGGTTTGCTTTAGGATGCGCTGCGCGATTTGCAAAACGCATTGAAATTTTATTTAAACTCCAGTTTTTTGCATTCTATGAAAAGCCGCAAATTTCTACAAGCTCAGCGGCAGTAGGGCTTCTGGAGTCATAACTTTTAAAGAACCGCAATTTATTTCGACGTTAAGCGGATTGTCGAAAAGCACAGGTTCTCCATCAATATGCCCTTGCCAGGGCATTTCATCAGCTGGTTTTTGCATGCTGAGCTTTTTGAAGGCCATAGTTTCTACGTAGCTGGATTTCTGCAGCGATCCCCGA
The DNA here is from genome assembly GCA_003164155.1 of Parachlamydiaceae bacterium. Classification (GTDB taxonomy): domain Bacteria; phylum Chlamydiota; class Chlamydiia; order Chlamydiales; family Parachlamydiaceae; genus BOG-1457. The sequence goes on from PLSG01000236.1 coordinate 4,498, forward strand.
TTGAAGCGGTAAATAAAGGCTGGTACAGCATAAAGGGGCACGTCTTGCACAATCACGGCCTCTAACTTGCCGTCCTGTAGACTTGCTTGAGGGGCGATGATAAAATTATTGCCATATTGTGAGCTATTGGCGAAGCTGATGAATAGCGCTTTTCTATTGACCGGTACCCCATCTATCATCATCCTATAATATTTGGGCTTATAGCTGAAAAATTCACGCATAGCCACCTGTATATAAGAAGAAAGTCCCCGCTTGCCAAATTCAGCAAATTTCCAAGCGATGTGTGCATCGAATCCCACCCCAGCCGCATTCAGGAAGGTATGCTGTATAATTTTTCCGGTGTCTATAATCCGCGGCACGGCGCAATTGAGGGTTTTAACCGCCTGGGAAATTTGCAGGGGAATGCCCAAATGCCTGGCCAGTCCATTTCCCGAACCGGCCGGAATGATGGCCAGCGCCGTCAAACTATCAACTAATGCGCTGCCCACCTCGTTAACTGTGCCATCTCCTCCGATTGCCGCCACAATATCGATCCCCTGCAAAACCGCTTCTTTAGCTAAGGCATGCCCATGTTGAGGGGCTTGGGTGTAGGCTACTTTGTAGTCGAACACGGTAAGGTCCAGATGAGATTTGATAATGCTTTCCAGGTCATACCCCTTGAGGGCATGTGAAATAGGATTAGCCAAGAAAAGGATCTGCTTTTTTTTAAAAGAAGAGCCATTTTGGTCTGTGTGCATGTGGTTTTCTCCTCCATCAGAAGGATTTGTGGGTAAACTTTCGGAAAAGGCTTGGCTGGCACAAAAAAAACTGCAAAATGCCATTGTGATCTGGGCTAAAATAACGGCCATAGTGTTCCCTTATCAAAAGTCTGCGTTCAGGCTGAGTCCCCTTGCATAAATAGGCGCAAGGCCATCTGCTTCATTTTTAGATGAATGCTATATAGACCATTGGATCGATTGGGCGTTAAGCTGCTGGAAATTCCCAGTGCTTCGAGGTAAGTAGGCGCGCACTTTAGGATGGTTTCAGGCGGCTCTCCGCTATACACTTTGATCAACAAAACCGCTAATCCCTGCGAAACTAAGGCATCGGATTCTGCTTCGANNAGATCACAACGCCATCTTGCAAATAGGCATGCAGATAGACGGTACTTTGGCATCCGCTGACAATATTTTCAGGTATCTTATACTTGGGATCGAGTTTTGGTTGCTTTTTGCCAAGATCTATGAGTTTTTGATACCGTTCATCTTCGCTGGAGCAGCCGGCAAAGAGAGCTTTAATTTCTTCTTGTTTTCTAAGACAGGATTCAAACATTTTTCCTCTTAATTTAGTCCTTTACAATCCTAACCGATGTTGCCAGCTCCCATAAACCTGCCTTAGATCACGAGGACGGAAGAACCGCTGATACCGTGGTTTTTGATTTTTTCCAATACACGGTTGGCCTCTTCCAATTTAAACAGGTGTACATGCGGTTTTATGGGGATAGCTACAGCTAGAGCCAGTAATTCTCGACCATCTTCTCGCGTGTTAGCTTCGACACTGCTCAAAACTTTTTCGTGAAACACACACGTCACATAGTCCATTTGAGGGATGGGGCTCATGGAAATATCCGCAGACACTACCGTGCCCCCCTTGACCACGGATTGCAAAGCGATGGGGACTAGCTGGCCGGCCGGAGCAAAGATAATAGCGCTATCGACCTCTACAGGTAAAGGATTTTCGGCGGACCCGGCCCAGGTGGCCCCCATTTTTCTAGCCAGCTCCTGATGTTCCACCGCGCGCGTAGCGACAAAGACTTCGCACTGACGATGCAAAGCAATTTGAATGACGATATGCGCCGAAGAGCCGAAGCCAAAAATTCCCAGACGCCCCTTTTCTGGCAGATGGCATCTTTTCAGGGCCCGGTAGCCAATAATGCCGGCACATAGCAAAGGTGCCGCATCCTCATCCGACAGACCATCTGGAAGGGGATATGCAAAAGCCTCCAAAACTTTGACATATTCGGCATATCCGCCGTTTTCATGATATCCAGTATAGCGCGATTGGTTGCATAGATTTTCACGGCCGCTAAGGCAAAAGGCACAGGCCCCGCAGGTATAGCGCAGCCAAGCCACTCCGACTCTATCGCCGGGTTTGAAGATCTGGCAGCCCGGACCTAAAGATTCCACCACCCCCACGATTTGATGTCCAGGCACTATGGGCAGTGGGCTTTTAGCCAGGTCTCCTTCCACCAGGTGCAAGTCGGTGCGGCATACCCCGCAGACTTTCACGCGCACGAGCAGCTCTCCTGCACCAGCCACAGGTTTGGGAATATCCAAAAGCTCCAAAGAGTGTTCTTCAATACAGGTGTGCTTTTTTAAAATGAGCGCTTTCATTCTGAGCTTCCCTCCGAATTTGTTTTTACAGATTGAAGATCTTCACTCCTGCGCATTTCAAGAGGGAGTACGCGCTGCAAGGCGAAAAGTTGCGCAAGTGAATGCGCAGCTCGTTGTAAGCGGAGAGCATGCGCATCTTTTTGGCAACTTTGGCGCGTTCGGCATGCCATCCCCGACAATGATAGGCTCGCAGCTCTGGAGCCAAGTAAAGCTTCCAGCCGGCGACCTTTAAACGCAACGATAGATCGATATCCTCCTTATACATATAAAGTGTATTATCGAATACTTCTTCCTGCCTCAATAAAATGGTATCCAACGCTTTTTTTCGGCAAAAAAAGAGCGCCCCGCAAATCGCTGGCAAGGCTTCCGCCTCCCGGTACTGGACGGAGATGATCTCTCTTCCTTGATCTCGGTCATACCATCTGCCATACCAAGTGCGAAAAACTCCCGTGGAATCATATTNNTATCGTATCCTTCTGCCAGTCCGGTGATGGCCCCACAGTCGGCATATTGGGGATTTTCCATGAAGGCCATAGCTTTTTCTATAAAATCGGGTGAAAGAAAGGCGTCGGGGTTTAAAAAAAGCACATACTCGCACTCCTTTTGCCCCTTTTTGGCTAGCTCAGCATAACCCATATTATTGCCCCGGCAAAAACCTACATTTTCTTTTGCTAAGAGCACGTTGATGGATTTTTGGCCGGCATAAGCACGCACATAGTCTGNNTCGACTATGAGAATGCGGGCAGGCAGTACAGTTTGCTGCTTTAAGGCCTGCATGGCTTTGGGAATATGAGCCTGGCTATTGTGGGTGACGATGATGACGGCGCAACTTTTCATGGATATCCCTAAATGTCTAATATTAATCTGCTGGCGATCGTTCACCACCGGGAGGTTTTGCTTATCCCAGTTTCATTGACTCTTGTCCCCGCCCCAAGGCTATTGAATTAAAATTATATTTTG
>PLSG01000129.1 GCA_003164155.1 Parachlamydiaceae bacterium
GCCTGGTCGATATGGGGATCGAACCTTTTCTGCTCTCTTCTTGCATCGTGGGAATCTTGGCTCAACGTTTGCTGCGCAGGATCTGTCCTGTGTGCAAAGAGAAATACAATCCAAGTGTGGAAGAGCTGCGAAAGCTTGGGCTGGAAGGCAAACTCGAGGCTCATGAATGCCTCTACCAGGGCAAAGGATGCTCGGCTTGCTATGGCTCCGGCTACAAAGGGCGACACGGCGTATATGAGCTGATGACCGTGAACAATGCGATCCAAAAGCAAATTGTCAAGAGTCCCGATGCGGTGGAATTGAGGCAGCTGGCTCTGGATAACGGCATGATTTCCCTGCGCGATCACGGTGCACATCTGGTGCGCCAAGGGGTAACTACCATCGCCGAGGTGCTAAGGGTCACAAGAGGCGTCGAGGAGTAGCCATATGCCAGTCTATCATTATCAGGTTCTCGATTCGCACGGACACAAGCATTCCGGTATTTTAGAGGCGTATTCCGAAAAAGAAGCCAAAGAGCGCTTGCGCGTGCAGGGCTTGATGGTCAGCAAGCTGATGGTGCGCACAAATTCTAAATCAAAAGAGCGGCTGAAAGGGGAGGCTTTGATGGGCTTCACCTTGCAACTCTCGCAATTAGTCAGCGCGGGGGTGCCTTTATATGAAAGCCTCATGTCCATCGAAGAACTGTATCGCAAAGAGCCCTCTCATCGCATCATAGTGAGCATATGCGAACAGATCAAAGCCGGTAAGACTTTTTCAGAGGCTCTGAGTGCCTATCCCTCGAGCTTTGATAAATTATATTGCGCCATGGTGGCGGCAGGTGAAGCGGTAGGGGCTTTAGATCTGGTCTTGGAGAAGCTGAGCTATTTTTTGTCGCGTCAGATCAAGCTTAACGGCGAGATCGTTACGGCCATGATTTACCCCTCTATTTTGGGATGCTTTGCGCTGGTGGTCATCTCCTTGCTGCTCGGGTTTGTCGTACCCTCCATCGAGGGGATCTTTGCTGACCGGGAGCTGAATGGCTTTACCTCCTTCGTGCTAGCCACCAGCCATTTTGTCAGAAATTGGTGGTGGATCTACCTGCCACTTGGTTTGGGCTTTGCGGCATTTGCCTTTGTGAAACTGCGCTCTCCTCAAGGGCACTTGTGGATGCAAAGGACTTTGCTGAAAATGCCGCTGATTAAAAACGTGGTGATCCAATCCGCCTTGGCGCGCTTTTGCCGCACCATGGGTACGCTGCAGCTGGGAGGCATGACAATTATCGACTCGCTGCGCATCGCGCGCGGAGTGATGAAAAATGTGGTCTTAGAGGAGGAAATCCAGGCCGCCGAGGGCAAAATTATCGAGGGCAGTTCGCTCAGTAAACAACTGAGCCGCTCCGCATATATCCCGCACATGGTGACGCGCATGATCGCCGTGGGCGAAGATTCGGGCAGTTCGGCCGAAATGTTCAATAGGATTGCCGATATCTACGAAGATAATGTGGAAAAGACGCTTGCGCGCACGGTGGCTTTAGTTCAGCCGGTTATCTTGGTGGTCATGGGCGGTGTGATCGGCATGGTGATGATCGCCATCTTATTGCCCTTGACCGATATAGCGTCATTTGCGGGTGGTTGAGGTAACTCGTCAGATCCCCCCGCATGAACCGGGGATCTGACATGATATCGTTAAAAAGTGATCTTACAAATCACTGGGTAGATATTATTGAGGGAAAAAGCGTTTTACATAAAGAAGGATTTCTCTTTTCCGGGAGCCCGCCTCGGGCGACTCAACGAAGCCCACAGTGACCGCAGCCACGAGTCCTCGAGAGGCGTAGGGAACTGTGGGCTTCGTTAAGTCGCCCGAGGCGGGCTCCCGGAAATGAGAAACCCTTCTTTATGTGAACTAAAACGTTTTTTCCTCAATAATATCTCCTCAGTGATTTGTAGGATCGCTTTTCAACGATATTTTTAGGTTGATGCCTATGCGCCTATTCGTGGGTGAATATTAAAGATGTGACCCTAGGGGTGCCAAGGACTTTTGGGAAACACCGTTAGTAGTAAAAAATCAACTTTTTCGTGAACGTGCCCGAGCCCGAGCCCGTGCCCGTGCCCGAANNGCCCTGATCCGCCAGTTCCTCAGGGTGATCTGAGTTGTTACGCGCTATTGAGGTTCCCAAATAGTGCTGATTCGGGTATCATATATTTTTATTAGCAGGCCATTTTTCCAATCAACAAGAGGACAAAACTGTGTTTAAGTTATCCCATTTTAGCTGGATCGTGATTTCAGGACTTATTTGGTTCGCCGTAGGCGTTTACCTGCTGCCGCTTGGTCTATCTCTGATCCTGGCAGCTAGCAAAAATCCATCTATCGATGCGCATTATCCTATTTTAGATAGCTTGACTTTATATGCTAGCGATGCCCAGGGAGCTGCCACGATACTCATTGCCATTTGCATGCTTGTAGGTTATTTTAAAGCTAGATTTGTGTTTTCCAAATCCGTGCATCGCGTGGTTCAGCGGATCTTGAAGCTTCCCAATCCCACTAGTTTTGACCAGGTGTATAGCAAAGCGTATTATATCTTGATTGGCTCTATGGTATTGTTGGGGATGGGTATGAAATTTTTTGGCGTGGTCAGCGATGTGCGCGGCGCGATCGATGTGGCGGTGGGTTGCGCTTTGATCAATGGGTCGCTGATGTATTTCCGCACGGCTTTTGAAGTGCGCAAACGGGTTCACGTCTAGTTCTTCTGGATTTAGGCAGGATGGACGTTACTAACCCAAGTTGCTAGCCGAATGGCTATTTTCCAGCCGATGCTTCCTTGCGGATGCGTCGGCGTGTAAGAAAGTCGACGATCTAAATTGTGCAAAGCAATGGGAGGTTTCGGAAATTTTTTTGTTTGTAGCGAATTAAATTGTTTGCCTTTATATATCCTACCTGCTATAATGATTTCTGTT
>PLSG01000223.1 GCA_003164155.1 Parachlamydiaceae bacterium
GCAAAATAACAAGCCAGACCCCAGTCTTTTTGGCGTTCTTGGCGTTTAATTTTCCTAAATTCACTGACCGAAAAGGTGAACAAGGCCAACGAAGCCTGTAAAGTCCTAAGTGCTCGATGTATTCATAAAATTGAAATAATACTTTGTTTTTGCGCAAAAAATTTTTTTAAGATAGAATCGCCATATACCCTGCGTATTCGAGGTTTGAGGATTTTCAAAATAAAAGCCCAGACTACAGAACATTTAAGCATATGTATAGGGGTACTCATCTTAGAAAAGAACACAGCGACTACAAAATACTTGAATTTCAATTTATTGACCTCTCCTAAACGCCGACCATCTACTGCATAAACTTGGAGGCCTGACAGCCCACGATTTATATCGTTTTACTTTAGAACAATTTGAGATATTTCACCTCATTTTATGCAGATTCATATTAAAAAACAATCAACCAACAGCCTAAATCTGTGAATACAAACTTGATTTAAACACCAAATACCACTATAGTAAACACATACAAAAAAATAAGTACACATAAAAAAATAAAAAGAACCCAAAGAAATAATCATGAGTACTCAAAGTAATTTTTCAACATGTTGTTTTAAATACATATTCTGCTGTTTTCCATCTAAAACACCCCCTAAATCACCAGAAAAAAAAGCTGAATCCGAACAAAAGCAGGCTATGACCAACGAAGTTGCTATGAATTTGATGAAACCTATGCCGCTATCAGCTCCAGTGCCTAGTTCAATAGCCATCTCTAGGGCAGTCTACATTCACTTTTCTTCCCCCATGGAAATGCCTGGAAGTGCAAATCTTGGCAACGCCTCATCCCATCCCTTATGTGAAGATCTTACACAGCCGACATTGCAAACCACACAGCAGCTGTTGTATCGCAGATCTACTTCAGCTGTTGAAACGACCGAGGAGATCCCTTCACACCCCAAAATGCGTAGATATCATTTTCAACCTAACCAGACCTCCCCTTTTCGAAGCGAAGAGGGGCAAAAAGAAGAAAAAGCAAAAGAAGAAGAAATAGAAGAAGCACCCATCCGCATTAGAACAGAAGAGAAGGCCGAACAAAAAGCTACGACCGTCATGAGCGAAAGGGACCAAAGAACTCAAACACAAACGTTACCCGCTAGCCATTCTTTACCCATTATACCTGAATCTCCTCAAACGGGTGGCCGATCCATTAATACCCCTTATAAAGCTGAAACCAATGAAACAGATAAAACCAATGACAATGATATCAAAATAGCTAAGCCCTTCACTGTTTTAGACATGATGAAGACTCATCGGCATCGGCCACAGTCAGATGTTTCTTGCGATCATAAGTGATTCTAAAAGGGGTCAGAGCCAATGAGTTGAGCCAGGCGGTGGCAGGTCTCTTCTCAATGGGTTCCACAGGCAAGAGCTTAGGAGCGGGAAGGGCGCTAGCAGAGCTGAATGGCAGCAGTAGCACTGAAGAGTGCGCATCACCTACTTTGAGCTGTGTGGTCATATTATGCGGAGTGGGCCAAATCATGGGAAACTGCGCATTGGAAATAGCCAAGCGAATGCGGTGCCCCTTTTCAAAGGTCCAGGTCGTATAATGCAAGGGGAGATGAATCTTAAAAAATTGGTTGATCGGGATAGGCTGGGGAGCCAACCTCGAAATACGTTGGGATGCGTTAATCAAACCACCGGTGATCAACGAGATAGCCCCATCTGGGGCCACATCTTCTAAGCGCACGATCCAATAAGCCAAGGGTTTGTCCGTGGAAACATTCAGCTGCACCTCGGGAAAACCCAGCAAGTATTTAGTTTCGTCCATAGGCGGCGACTCAAAAAGCAAAGTGCATTTATCACATTCCTTCATATCGCTTGTAGCTTCACCCCACCAATTCATCATCCCCAGCCCTTCATCTGGGCGATATTTATGAGAAAGCACTGCCACTTCTTCGGCTATTGAGCTCAAGCGATTATCCTTTTGTAAAATAAACTTTGCAGATGTGGTCTCTGGAATTCTTTTGTTTGACCAAAAAGATCCGGGCGTCATCTCCAATTTAGCATCGGGAGGGACATAGCCCCGCATGAAAATGGTGTTGAGTGGCTCTTGCATTATGCCGGTATCTTTGCCATTGAGCCAATGCAGCCACCAGCGCACAGCGCTTTGTCGCCATTCATAGTTGGGTCCTGGCAATCCCGTATGGGGAAAGGCATGATTCCATGGCCCCATCTCGGCCTTTATAGGCACCTGCATATGCGTCAACATCTCAGGCACAAAATCGCGATAGCCGTCCAGCAGTCCACCAATGGCGTAAATAGGGATATTGATGGAGGCGTAATTAGTAAATAGCGAACGATTTTTTCGCCAAAAATCGCCATCTTGCTGGTGGTTCAGGTAGGTTAAAACCCATGGTTTGACATCAAAGCGGTTACGAAAATAATTTTCATCTAAGGGATAGTTTGGAGCTTGCGGCATCATATTTTCAGTGTCTATTTCGACAGAAAACATATCGACGTGTAAACCACCGTCCACATCGTGAATATCATTGGCATAAAGATCATTGGAAGCGTGCATGAGCAATAGCGCTTTCAATTGAGGAGGGCGCTGCATAGCGGTGATGATGGCATTATTGGCGCTCCAGGACTTGCCCTGCATGCCAATGTTTCCATTCGACCAAGCTTCACGCCCCAATTGATTGATGATTTCGCGGATGTCTGCGATCTCTTGATCTGAGTACTCCCGATCGGTAACCTGCCCATCCGAGGCGCCTGTGCCGCGTATATCCACTCTGACGCCTACGATGCCGCGACGGGCAAAATAACTATAAATAGGATAATCGCGCATAGCAAAACTATCATCTTTGCGATAGGGCAGAACTTCTAAAACGATGGGAAATTTTTCATCTGATGTTTTGGGGATGGGCTTATAGTAATCGACAGCGAGACGCACCCCATCTTGCATAGTGAGCCATGCATGCTCTAGGTGAAGATCATAAGTGGCGGGTACATATGCCGCTTGGGTGGACTTTTGCCTCTCTTCTTGGCCGTCCGAAGGACTTGAAAAGGCACTCCACTCCATTAGCATGCAGAGAAGAAATATGCAGCGCCTAAAAAGCGCAATTTTAAACATCGTCCCTCCTATTAAATGCCCAAGATAGGCAATCCATATCAGCAGCAACTAAAATAGCGCAATATTTTTTAAAGAGGGAAATTCAGATGGATAAGATGCTGTGGATTGTCAAGGGGGATCTAACCGGTTATCTACTTTCCCGTAAGAACATGCCCATTGGATAAAAATGCCGCTTCCATAGCAGCTTCCAAGGCATCTAAATGCGCCTTTTCCTTATGGCAAGCCTTCTCTTCTGGAGAAGGAGGGCAGCTCTTAGCTTGGACGTGCAAAGCAGCAGCGCGGCAGCGACTTGCCGCACAGGCTGCAAAGTAAACTCCACTGGCTATAGAGGCCGCCAAAGGATAATATATTGCCGCATAAACCGCCCCAATTATGGCTACGCCTTTAAAGGCGGGCGAGGCAACCTCCCAAGAACGAGCAAGAGATTCTTTTCCATTTGCTAACTGGCGCTGACCAAAAGCCTCTTCGCCAAAAACAGCCGAAAGGTAGCTGATGCCGGCATAAGCAGCTATTTTATAGTACCCATTAAAAACGGCTAGGGCTACGGCACCCACCACGATAAACTCTTTATTTCTTATAGAAGTATCTGAAGATAGATGGTCTTTGACTTTGAAAAAAGCTTGCTTGGACTGCATCCCCAAGTCGTTGACTTTACTCATTAGCGACGATAAAAATGAACTGGCCATAAAATTCCACCATTTTAAATGTTTAATACGAGACCACTTTATGGCGTGGCCATTAAGATAAAATAAAGAAGAGAAAAACTTTAATTCTACGAGTACAAAATCCAGTATGTTTGCGACTTCCCATTTCCTGCCCTGTTCTGAATCCGGCGATAAAAAAGGGCCGCCGCAACATCTTCGATAGGCTACAAAATAACGCAGGGAGGTGCTTTTAAAGGCGGGCGAGCTGAGGTCACGGGTGGGGACGCAAAAAGCTGCCTATCCATAGAGATACGCTCAGCCTGAGCCAGTATGGTTTCCTCTTCGCTCAGATTGTCCATTTTGCTTTGGCAATAAATGATCGAACGCACCGCAATATTTCTGGACTGTGTGGGCGTTACATATACGGTAAGCAGCTGCTCGGGGTTAGCGCCTAAGTTGCGAAGTAAAAGGATTAAATTCGCACGGGGCTTGTCTATGACCAATCGATGCAAGGCAGCGCTTAACCAGGTATGCGATTGCTGAAACGATATGGGAGGAGCTATCGCCTGGCCTAAGTCATCCACTTTGGGGTAGCTAGGTGTGCTAAAGTCCGGCCAGCTGACTGAGTTAATGCTACGCTCTATTTCTTTACAAGGAAGATAGCCGCAGTAGTCGCCTATAATATCGCGTATAGGAATTATCGCATGCGTGTCCAAAAGCGCTTTAACTTTTTCCATGGTCGGTTGGGCCAACTTTTGAAAGACCACCTCCATCATTTTACAGTTGCCCCAGCGCGCAATTTCATGACTTGGGCTGACTAAAAGGTTTTCATCGATGAGTTTAAAATCTCTTTCCCTCAAAAGAGCTTGAAAAATGGCGCAGGCTTTATCTGAGCCGTGGGCGGCTAAAATTCCCACAGGAGTGAAATTATAGCTGTGGGTATCGATGGCATGCACGCTTTCGGGCGCTAATTTGTAGAGGTGAAGAGCTATTTTTTCGTGAAGACGCAGACAAGCCAAGTGCAGCAAGGTCCAGTTAGCCATCTCCAGAGGAGCACCCTTTCTCAACCCTTTTTGATAAGAGCTGTTAAGAATTTCACCTCTAAAGCGCTGAGCAGAGAGCTCTGGATTTTTGGCTAGCTGCGCAGCGACAAGCTCCGCGTTGCCCGTCCAAACAGCTTGGATGATATGCAGCAAAAGATGGGGGGTCTGAGAGGTCAATTTAAATTGCTCAGGAAGTTCCCAAGATTGCCTCTGGCATACTTTTACAGTCATATAACACTCTCCTTTAACAATAATGAAAAAGAAAGATCTTTAGCGCCTATTTCCCATCCTATGGTTAAAATAATTTTTATGCAAACACCTAAATATGCCAGCCCGATAGAGCAGCAGAATGCGGGAAAGAACCTACCAGTGATTCAACGCGGCGAATATCAAGATGGTGGTTGGACACATCTAGGTAATTAGCTGCCAGATATTTTGTCATCATCGCCGCTGGCTCAGTTGTTGGACACTCTATCAATCCATATGCTGGATCCCAAATATAAACTTTCCCTGCTTCCTTTATTAAAACCATAACATGATACCCATCTTTATCTTTGATGCTCATTTCATAGCATCCATCAGAGATGGCTGGGTGCAACCATAAATCCAGGCAATCTTTATCTGAGTAATCGCCAGGAGCACCCAACTCTGGTAGTGAGACTAACTTCTGTCCATGTATTTTATAAATAGGGCGGATAGCCGCTTGATCGCGGGCACTGCGCATAATTCTAGAAATTCTTTCTACAGGTATTGAGGGCTCAAAAATATTTTTTGTGAAAATATAATTTCTTAAGTTTGTTTTAGCCACTTTATCTGCCTGATGGACGTAGAAAACATGACGGGTGAGGGCTGTAATGCCCGCCCCAGTTTCGTAGGGCATGGCTGTGGCTATGAGACGCGATTTTAAATCTGGCAGATGGGCTTTAGATTTAAAAAATGAGGCAAGAAATTCTGAGCTCATGCCAGCACATGCACCTCTAGGACAAATAAAAGCTACACTCTCGGCTGAATCTAAAGTTCCTTCTGTTTTTAAAAGATTTGTGAGGCGCATTGATTCTTCCCTATAAGCAAGCGCAGCACTTATATTAGCATTTATAAGATTTTGTTCATCCTGCGGAATATTAGTTGCTATTGCAAGAAGCGTTCCCCCCAGCAGTGCTATTTGTGGTTTTTTTATTTTAAAAACCTCTTCTTTATAAATGTTTGCCCATGCTCGAAATTGGCTGATATTTCCTTCTATCTGGTAGAGCAGCATCAAATCTTTTGCGGCTAGCTTTCTTCCCCACGATACAGCTTTTTCGAGAAAATGTGCGGCTTTGACATAATCCCGCGTAGTGCCTAAGCCTTGGCTATGTATGATGCCCAATTGATGAGCTGCATAACCTCCATAGATTGTGCATTCTTTAGCGGCTTTTTCAAAAAACTCCCTGGCTTTAACCAGGTCTTTAGGTGTTCCTCCCAGCCCTTCCTTATAAAATTGTCCGACTTTGTTTGTAGCATCTGCATGGCCAAGAGAAGCCGCTTTTTCAAAAAGTCCTCTGGCTTTAGCCAAGTCTTTACATACTTCCCGCAACCCCTCTTTATAAAATTGCCCGGCTTGGATTGCCGCCTCTGCAAGGCTGTGAGAAGTCACTTTATCAAGAAATTCGCTTGTTTTAATAAGAACGGGAGGATTACTCTTTTTTTGGGCACAATTGTCAGCGCAATATCGGTTAGTCAAATCAACTATTTTTTTGGGAAGAATCGATTTGGTATGTTTTTTGAAGATAGGCAAGTTTTGATTGCGATTTTTTATGCGATTGTAAATATTTGAAATACTTTGCAAGATCACTTGTGAACTACTCTTCACCTCTATCAATTCACTTCCATATCTGTTAATCCACCTACAACAATCGCTCTTATTAATATACACAACCTTGTTTTCTCGCGTATATCTAATAACCCCTGTGCTAAATATCGAAACAAAAAAAGCCACTATGAAGTTATGCGTTCTTATCTCAACCGCATTGTGACCGCGTTTCACTTCCTTTAAAATGCATTCATTTTTAAAAACTAGTACGCCACTCACGACATTAAAATCAGGAATTTCTAAACTCATAGCTCTTCTCCACTAAACATAATCCAAAACAAACATCTCAAAAAACTAAATATTTCAACCCGCGCAAACGCACTACACGCTTATTTTACCAGTCTGCCTAAAACGCATTTTTTGGAAAAAACGCAAGTGCGCACAAAATAGAAGTGAGGGCTTACAGGTTCTTATATGAAAAGATCCTGGTGGCAAACACCTTATCATGTTACTTGCGAAAAAGTTGTAGCAAAAGATTGTTAAGATTTTAT
>PLSG01000381.1 GCA_003164155.1 Parachlamydiaceae bacterium
TAAAATTGCCCTAGATTCGCATGACTGAAAATGATCAAGGCCGCCACCCCTATCCTTATATCTCAAAATCGATAAAAAATTCTGTATACTCCCCTTCTTTCGAATTGAAAAAAAGCGTCCCCCCATTCTGCGAGATGATATTTTGGCTCAACGAAAGCCCCAGGCCAGCGCCTTGTCCGGGGGGTTTAGTTGTGAAGAAAGGAGTAAAGATCTTAGGAGCTAATTTAGATGGAATTCCTATACCATTATCCTTGATTTGAATTTCTAAGCCCTTAGCTGTGGAATGCGTTCTAATCCAGATCGCGGGGATATAGTCTCCGCCCATGCTCAATTTTTTTTGAAGCACAGCATACANNGCAAAATACGCGATAGATATCATCGCTGGAAATACGCACTTTAGGCAAAGTCTGATCAAAATCGGTATGGCAGGCAATCGTGCAGGAGGGCGCTTGTGTTTTAAGCTGCTCCATCATTTTCTTGATGGCTAGCTCAAGCAGGGGATGAATGTCAGCGGCCTCCAAGCTAGCTGGCCGAGCACTAGTGTGCTCCAGCATTTTATTGACAATACTCGTGGCGAGTTTGCCTTGGGCATGGATGGAGAGTAAATTATTTTTCAACGTGGCGAGCATCAGCTCAAAATCTTCCCCTTTGCTTTGATCCATCAGTGGGCGGAAATCCTCAAAAAAGCGCCTAAGATCTTCAATGGACTGGCCTGAGAGCTCGGAGAAATTGAGCACAAAATTTAAAGGATTTTTCATTTCATGTGCAATCCCCGCGGTCAATATACCTAAATAAGCCATCTTCTCCTTTTGGATTAACTGATCCTGAACCTCTCTTAGGGCTTTGGTTCTCTCTACAACTTTGCTCTCCAATTGGGTATAAAAAAGGGAGTTTTCCAACGAGATAGCCATTTGCGTCGACAGCAGCTGGATAATCTGCAACCGCGATAAAGTGAAAGCTCCTTTGCTGAGCTGATTTTCCAGGTAAAGCATGCCGATCAAATTTCCATGAGTGACCAAAGGCAAGCAAAGGATCGAAAACACCTTATGCTCCACGATATAGGCATCTTGGGTGAAAGCGCCTTCATGCATGGCATCATTGAGCAGAACTTCCTTTAAACTTCTTTCCACATAGCGCACAATCGGGATGCACAGATCGCGGCTGTGCATTTCGAGCGGCTGCCCATCGAATATTTGGACGGTTTCTTGCGCTACACTCACCTTGGCTTGCACGCACAGCTGGCTATTTCTCACCAGCATGAGGATAGCTTTTTCGGCGCCAGATGTTTTCATTAAAATGTGCATCACTTGAGAAACAAGTTTATCCAAGATAATTTCTCTGGACAGGGCTTGAGAAGCTTTGATGACCGCAGTCATGTCAAAATCCAATCCCGAAGTTGATACTGAAGCTGGGCAAGCTTGGACTTCATACCGTTCAAGCGTTGCCGTTCCCACGATGGTGCTCGTTCTAGTGTCAAAAGGGGTGGGTGGGGAATTGGACATGATAAAATTGTCCAAGAGATAGCCGAATTTAGCCTGAAGTTGCCGCGATTTGGCTATAGCTCCCCAGCTGACATATGTCCGGCAGGCTTCCAGCAAGTAGGTGGCCGCAATTTTGGGCGCAGCAATTTCTAGATAGAACTTAGCTGCAAATTCATTGGCAATGGCCACATCGTAGACATATCCATTTTTAAGGGCCGCGGCAATAGATTCATCGTATAAAATGCGCGCCTTTTCCCTTTTATTTGAAAGGCGGGCCATTTCGGCAGACAAAAGCAGCGCCTGCTGTTGATAATTCATCGGTGCCGTCTGAGACCATATTGCGATGCGCGTGTGCATCTGCGCCACGAGCTTCCCATATTTCTTTTTATTTTTCCGGTCTGAGCACAGGGCCGTCAAAGAAAGCGCATAAAAATAATGGATCACATTCCAAATTGGGTTGCCAGGAGATGCCTCTATCGCCGCCATCAGGCCCTGGCATATTTCCGCCGCCTCAGAGTATCTCTCAAACAGAAACAAAAGAAATACCTGCCAGGCCGCATAGTTAAAGGCGATCGGCCCGCTTTTCAATTCATCGGCAGTCAGCATGGTGTTTACTAAATCTTTTGAATAAAGCTCGCAGGGGTTTTCTGTTTGGGCTTGCAGGGTTAGGCAGAATNNATGTTTAGCCTGGTTTTCATTTTCAAAGAGAGATTTAAGAGCAGGGCGGTTTCCCTGAGCACCTCTTCCATGTTATCTGCCGAAAGGAGCAAGTAAAAGGCCTCCATTCCCAGGCACGAAGAGGCCCAGGTAGGGTTTCCCAGGTCAGCCAAATATTGGAAAATCTCCCGCAACGGCGCGCGCATTTTTGCATAGTGTTGCCCCCAGTGCCCCAAGATGCCATAAAAAGTCGTTTCAGTCTCATAATAAAATTTGTTTTTGGGAAGGTTTTCCGACATTTTTTTGGCAATGACGCCAATGCGATATGCGCCTTTGAAATCTAGGTATTTATCCGTGGATTTCACTACTCCTAGCTTGATGAGCGTGACCACCGTTTGGTCAAACAGCCCATATTTAAAAGCCATATTCAGCTGCTTTAGAGTATTTAATTCATAGAGATCGATACTTCCTGCGCCGTGAAAGAGAGGCCAGCTCATTCGATTATAAATTACGGCAATAGAGAGCAGTCTTTTGTCGGAAACTTTGGGCATCGCAAGCAGATCTTCAAAATTTTTAAAAAAAAGATGCCTGTTCAAGGTTACTTTTTCCCAAAAAATGGCCCATTTTATACTGCGGGGGGGAAAGGAAATGCCAAATAATTTCAAGGCCTCGAAGCCGGAAAAAAGCGCTGCTTTGAGGCGGGCTGTTTGTGAATATACGAGAATTTTTAAATCATAGAGATTGCCCTTTTCCTCCAAAGAACGGGCGTGGCTAAGCACAATATTAAATGCCTTTTCAGCCTCTTCGAGATTGCCTAAAATGGATTGACACATGCATAAATTTTCATAAAGCGCATAACTCAAGGCATAGAGAGTATCCCAACAATTGTTTGGCAAAAAACCTACCCCTTTGGCAAAGTAAACTGCCGCCAGGGAAAAAGATCCAGAATCGCGGACTTTTTCGCCTGCCTTGAGATTGATTNNTCAGATGAATGGAAGCTTTTTCCTCCTCTGGGATAAGCTGATAAGCCGCTTGTTGGATGTGATCGTGTTGGAAGGTATAGGCGATCTGCTCCCTATTTACCTGCTGATCATCGGAAATGCCTTCCGCTCCCTTTAAAGTGAGCTGTATGGCCACCAACTCCTCTTGCTGGGCTGGCCAAAAATCAGCCGCGGTTTCAGCCACAGAGCTTGGCACGGTATGCGCTAAAGTCTCCAAATCGAAGGTGTTGCCCATAGCTGCGGCTATTTTCAACAGCTCTTGAGTGCGCGGTGCCAGGCGGTAAATCTTTTTCGTCAACAACTCCACTACGTTGTCTGTGACTGGCAGCTTTTCAATTTCGGCCAAGCGCAGACTCCACGTTTGCGTTTGGCTATCGAAGTTGAGCAGTTTTTCTTGGTAAAGATTTTTTAGAAACTGGGTGATAAAAAATGGATTGCCTTGCGTTTTCTGCAGTACCAGAGCAGATAAAACGGCCACCTGTGCTTTAGTGCTGTGAAAAGTATCGCTAATCAACGCCTCGATAGAAGGCAAATCTAAGGGCTTGATAGTCATACTATGCAGCGATTTGCCTTCTTTTTGAATGGATCTGATCATATTCATCAGAGGGTGCGCCTCATGCACTTCATTGTCTCGATACGCCCCAATGATCAGTTCATGCTGATAGCTTGAATCGCTGACCAACAATTGCAGCAGTTTTAGTGAAGCCTCATCGGCCCACTGCAAATCATCGAGAAATACCACCAGCGGATGCTCAGGCTTTAAAAAAACATACACAAAATTGGTGAAGACCAAATTGAAACGGTTGACGGCGTCATGGAATGCGGCTTTGGGCACGGGCGGCTGCTGGCCAATAATCCCTTGAATATCGGGTATGACATCGACGAGGATCTGACCGTTAGGACCGAGGGCATCCAAAAGCTTTTGTTTCCACAATGCCAATTCAGCGCCGCTCAGCGTAAGCAGTTGCTGTACGAGGTTTTGGAATGCCTTAATCAGGGCGCTATAGGGGATATTTCGCTTGAATTGGTCATATTTGCCCGAGATGAAATAACCCCTTTTTTGGACTACGTATTTTTGGATCTCAT
>PLSG01000364.1 GCA_003164155.1 Parachlamydiaceae bacterium
TCTATCCGCATGCCCCTTGAAAGGGCAACTGCTTGTTCTGGCTGCATAAGGAAACGACCCACCACCCCTTGTGCTTTATAGGCCAAGTGCCATACCTTCTTCACACTGCCATGCACGGGCCTGGTAAGGCAAGAGGGCCCGATTAAATTGAGGTAATGATTAAAAGCTATATCTAGCAAAATAGTCACGCTTTCATATTCATCGTTAGGCGTAATCCCATGTGATTTTTTATAGTTAATGGTTAAAAAAACCAGATAATTATACAGATGGATCTCCAACATCGCCTTTAGGTAATTAGAGTGGCGCAGGCTAATCAAGGGCATCCCGATAAGCGAAATCTCCATCTTTTTAATTAGCTCCGGCACTGCTTTTACCAGATTTTTTATACTTTCAGATTTCTCAATATATTCCCAGGCAGAAATCATCCATTCTTCTCTCAAGTTGGGTTTTTGAGGGATAATGCATTTGCGAATGAGATCGATTAATGATTCGCGATATTTAAGCTGATCTTCAGCTTGATTAAAAATAGCCATTTGTAAATTTTTATGCGCTTTTTGTATTTCTGGCGATAGACCTAATAGCTGCACATACTTATGAAAAGCATTAATGGCAATAGCCGTCATCTTTTCACTTTGACCTATCAGAGCATTGATCTCATGAAACATCACCGTAGGCACAAAGTGTGCGCATTTTTTTACTAGATCAGAAAAATGCCTTTTAGCTAGCAAGGGTACAACATAATCCAAAGATTGGCTGGACAATTTCTTAGCAAAAAAGCGGGCATTATGTCCGCAATAACTATTGAGCGCAATATGTACAAGCGTCGGTATGCGGGATTTTACCTCCCCTTTTCTTTGGATTAAATCTTTAACCAAGGGCATCACCACGTTGGAATTAGCCGCTATGTTTTGCACCACAAGACGCAAAATGCCGCGGGCAATACGCAAAACAGAGCCCATTAAAGAGCTGGAAGGATTGACTATGATAGCTTCAAAGGCTGAGCCAGCAAGTAAAAATCTGGCAGTACTTGTGGCGTAAGAGTCCCAAGGAGCATCCCCATCCCAAAAAACCGAAGGGCTGCCCACTATCCAAAGTCCTGCATACCCACCTAAAATTGTGCCTGCGAACCCCCCAATTTCCTTTCCCAGCTCTAATCCATATGAGGCAGCATAATCTGAAAGCTGCTCACCAGAAATCATCGAAGACAACAGGCAGGCAGATCCTACGGCCATAGTCAATAAGTATACTCTGGATGTTTTAGCTAAAGCCGGATAGGAAAGAGCTACTGTTCCCACAGCCATGGCAGCTACATATACACTCTTAGGAGCAATCCAACGCGCTAATTTAGAGACAGCAGATCCCATACAGCCACCTCCCAAAGCCTTTCCCAAGAGGGCGCCAATGGTATCCGCTGTAGCATAAGTGACCACCTTACCTAAAAGACTAGCTGGTTCCACAAAAGCTTTATAGAAGTAATCTCTATGCCTTCTAAATGGCCTATATGGCAGCGAACCACTATGATGGACAAAATTAATTCCACTCATTAGCTTCCTCCCCTTTGGGATTTCCACAGGTGGCTTAGATTAGCATACTAGCATGCTTAACAAATTGGATCTTTGAACCATGCCCAACTTTGAATCATATCCAACTGCGGGATCTTTGGCTAGAGCAGTGTAGGCTAAATCTTTTGTAACTTGCGATATCGCGTGCCTTTCCCTATGCCTACTTGCTCAATCAGGCCTTTATTTATTAACTCATTGAGCCGCCTACCGGCAGTTGGACGGGAAGTGTGTAAGATGTTAATCACATCTGAAATGGCAATTTCGGTCGAGACTTCAAAAAGTGCTAAAATGGCCTTAATCTCTTTATCAGCACTTATTTCGCCCACACCGAAAGAGGGTCGCGGAAGGATGCACTTGACAAATCCTTCGCCTTCAATTACTTCGGGTGTGTGCAGCCCTTTTTTTTCATAACTCTCAAATAAAGTGATAAATCCCGATCCCAATTTTTCGATCAAACCAGCTTCGCGGAACACCTTACAAATGACCTTATTGCGGATGAATGTTAAGCCGAGTTTTAGGTTGCGTGTATCAAGCGGACCAGGAAAAACACCGGGACTAAAAATTTCAATCCGATTGTCATAAATGGCAATTTTTGTCGGCGCTTCGATATGATAATTGCGATGAATGATAGCATTTAAAAGCATCTCTCGTATGGCAGGCTCCGGAATTTCCAATTCTTCTTGTCGTTTTATGCCGCGAATCGAAAAAGACTTGCTCAATCGACTGACAATGAAGTTGTGGGCCATATAGAATTGATCAAATAGCGTACCCGTGCACTCAATGCTTCCCAAAGCCTCCCTGCCACTGATTCCTGAAAAATGCGTGCATAGGATTGTAGATTCTGAAAAAAAACTCTGAGGTTTTTTTCCAAATAATAATTCTCCTCCTACCGTACAGTAAAGGGCTGAATGCTCTTCAATAATCAAATTATAAGATGATAAAATTTGGTGACTAATGGTTTCAATTTTTGGCGCCTTTCTTGAGTTTAGAAAATCCAAGACTTTATTTTTGTCTAGATCTTCATCTTTGCTTTGATAAACAGGCATCATGTCATAGGAGCGGCCGCGAGATTGCCATTTTAAGTCTTCAATTATTTCAGCCGTGGCCTTCACAGTTGATCGCCCCAATC
>PLSG01000472.1 GCA_003164155.1 Parachlamydiaceae bacterium
AGCTATCTCAGTTCAAGCGGTCAGAAAACCGGTGATTGCCGGAAATTGGAAAATGTATAAGTCGATTGCCGAGGGTGTGGCTTTTGTCAAGGATCTCATTCCCTTGCTTGCTGCGGAGACGCCCGAAAAGGACCGCGGGGACGAGCCAGAAAATCTCCCTGCAGTCTATCTAGCCGTGCCTTATACGTGCATTCAGTCCATCGTCAAGGCTGCGCGCGGTAGCCGCATTGAAGTAGGTGCCCAAAATATGAATGATGCCTCTGAAGGCTCCTTTACTGGTGAGATTGCAGCCAAAATGCTCAAAGAAGTCGGCGCAGGCTTTGTCATTTTGGGGCACTCTGAGCGCAGGATGTATTTTAACGAAGATAACGCTTTCATCAACCGGAAAGTCAAAAGAGCTCTGCTAGAGGGTCTTCAGCCCATTCTGTGTATCGGCGAAACACTGGCTTTGCATCAAAAAGGGAAATCGAAAGAGACGGTGGAAAAGCAGCTGGCGGAATGCTTGGATGGTCTTTCAGGCGAGCAGCTAGCTGATTGCATCGTAGCCTACGAACCTGTGTGGGCTATAGGCTCTGGCTCAGCCGCCACCCCTGAGATTGCCCAAGAGATTCATGGCGTCTGCCGTCCANNATTTATTGGGAATAAATGGGGGACAGACGCCGCAGAAAAACTACGCATCCTCTATGGAGGATCTGTCAAACCCAATAATGCCGCTGAATTAATGGCGCAGCCAGATATTGATGGACTTTTGGTAGGGGGAGCCTCGCTTTCTCTTGATTTTTTTAGTCAAATAGTGAATTATGATCGCCATGGTATTGTATCCGAAGGAGAAAGTGTATGACCGGGATTTATTTTGTAGCTATATTTCTTTTCATGGCTCTTTGCATATTGCTATGTGGAGTCATTCTTATGCAGGAGAGCAAAAGCTCGGGCTTGGGAGCTTCATTCGGGGGAGAGGCTAGCGATTCCCTTTTTGGAACCTCTACGGCCGATGTATTAAAAAAATTCACCGCATGGCTGGCTTTTATTTTCTTTGCCTCGTGTGTGCTGCTTTCTCTGTGGACGGCTGCCTTAGAGCGCAGTAAAGCTTCAACCACTCCTTTTACGATGGATACCATCGAAAAATAAAGCGCCGGCAAAATTTCAGTTTGCCAGTTTGTTTATTCTATCCATCCGTTTGCATTCACCCCCGAATGGGGGTNNAGCGAAGCGCAGCCCTGGGAAGGTTTGTATTAAATTATGCACCCCTGAAAGGGGTGCGGGCTGTGTTGTAATAAGCAAAGTTTTTGCCACAGCTACGGCATATGCCCCTATATCATTCCATCAATATCCTGCAAATGCAGCCCGCACCCCTTTCAGGGATGCAATATTTATCTTACTTTCCCTGGGCTGTTGCCAGCCCTGATGCATTTCTAATATGGCTCTGACTAAAAGCACAAGTTATTTTGCCTGGACCCTCATTCCAGATGGAGTTGGATCTGACAGGCTATGCACTTAACTCTGTGTAGGATAGATTCTCTCTGAGGGATTTTATCTTTGATGAGTTTGCATAGCGCTGTCGTGTTGTCCGCGATAACTTCGATTTGAAATTCAGGCATCGCATCGAGTGCGCGTTGTATTTCGCTCAAAATCTTTTCACTATCTTCATTAAGAGGCGTTTTATGGGCTATGCTCTTTATGCATTGGCAGTACAATGAAGGGTAAGAAATGCGTTGCGCCATGTGTGGCAATTTCAACTTCTTTAGGATCTTTTGCAGGCGTTTAGTTTTCGTGGTGGGATTTGAAGTGACACTGAGTATGTCGCCTGCTATCTTTTCTGATAGAGGTTTAGGCAGCCTGCCTCTCACTATTAAGCATCCTTTGGTTAACGCCAATCTTCTTTGCAGGGTATCGCTGTAATGCGCCATGAGCAGCTTCCTGCATTTCTTGACAGTGTAGATAGCAGATGGGGGAGGTGTTGCCTCTGTTTTTGGCAGAGCAATTAAAGGGTGGCACTCGGGCAGGCTATATAGCAGCACCAGCATATCTGCAATGGCTTCGTCCTTTATCCAACTGACAAAAGTATTTGTGATGGCTTGATGGGGTATGTTAGATAGCAGCTCAAGTCTATTGGACATTCCTGGATAGAGCGTTAACAGTCTGAGTGCTATCTCATACTGACCTTTGGCAATCGCTTCGATAGATATACGATTTACGTGGAGATCGCATTCTTTGTTTTTTGCAGTGAGAAGTTTTTCTTCTTTCTCTCTTTCAGATTTTGGCAAAAGGGTAGGATGGCTAAGAGGTAAAACTCCCGAGCAAGCTTGAGTAGCAGATATATTCATATGCGCTCCTTGAAAAGTGAAAGTACTTTATTAGGAGAAGACATGCGGAATAAATTGCGATGTATAAAAAAAACAATGTGGAGGTAGTTTCTCTATTTGAATTTAAAGTAGCATATCAACTGAATAGGCTGCTAGAAAATTTTGTGTTTTAGATAGATCCAGGAGTAACAAAATGGCAAATTTTGCTGATTCTGCATTAACGATAAAAATTGACATTCTTCCTAACTCAACAGCTGATTTTGCAAGCTGGCAAGCAAAATTCAGAGAGCAAATTTCTCAAGCATGCGTATTTTCAAGTTTAGAGATTTTATCTACTTTTTCTACTCAAAGCCTCACATGGTTCCTAAATCTGCGGTTCAATGCCAAAGAATATTTAGAACACTGGCTTAATTCATCTTCCTTTTTGGGTTCTTTGTGTTCTTTTGGGGCAACAAAAAACAATTCTTAACTGCCGAATACATACATTAATTCTTATAACTTATTTTCTCCGAACTTGAGGGATTGGATTAATGATCTTTTAGGGGGAGATCCCAATCAGCCAAAGTTTTTCCAATATGATTTTTCAAAAAATTCAATACATGGAGTGTGCCATTTACATGTTGGCTATCTCGTCCAAATTTATCTCGAACAAGCATGCAGTGTGATAAACAATGATTTTTCCACACCTGTTCTTGTCCAACATGATAAGAAAGATGCGCATGTT
>PLSG01000153.1 GCA_003164155.1 Parachlamydiaceae bacterium
TATTAGCCTTCCCACAGTTCCTTCGCCTCTCGATGACTCGGGGCTCAGTCACTGTGGGCTTCGTTCAATCGCCCGAGGCGGGCTCCTAGAATGGCTTATAGGGTTTGTGTGCTAGGCGATATTTTAATTCAAAGGCAGTGGGCTTCACCCATACTGCTCCTCTGGAGCTTAGGAAGGTGATCAAGGCCTTCAATTGCCAGTCCCCCTGAATCCGATTCCTCCGGATTTAGGGGGACTGGCAACTTGCGTTAATGCGAGGGAGCCCCCGCCAAGCGGGCAAGCTCAGCTTTACATAGACGTCGAGCTTCACTTGAAATGCCGGAAGCCTCTTCGTTGCGGCGAAAACGACCGCCCTTGGCGATTAAGTCCATCATCAATTTCTTCCATTTTTCTTTATCCGCAGCCTCGGCGCTATCGTAGTGACCTGCCACCAGATCCAATGTGGAGCTCATTTTATTTTTTAAATGTATGCCTTTAACGCCAGACTTTTCAAATAATTTTGTAGCTACATCTGCACTAATAACCATGCAGCTAAGACCGCTATATAATAAATCAGACGAAACTGTGGCCCCATGCGACAATAGATATAGAGCTGTATCATTTCTCTGATCCTTCACCGCATAATACAAAGGAGAACCGGATCTGCCGGATTTGTCTATCAAAGCACCATTTGCGTGCAAAAGCTTGACTATCTCCAGACCATCTGCTTTTGCGGCGGCTTGCGGGAAAATAAGGGCTCTTTCATGCTCACTTCCATTAATAAATTCAGCTCTCAAGGTAGGCGGAATCCCATTTAAAATCCCTCTGACTGTCTTAAGGTTGCCTGCCTCAATAGCTTTGATTAGGCTACTGGCGGCCTTCTGCGTGAGAGTTTCAGGAGGGGTAGGTATATGACTTGCCGCATATGATATAGCAGCTATGGCGATTTTCTCGGGATCAACACGCTTGGCTGGCAAATAAAAATGTGTATAAGCTGATATGGGAAGCAGCAGTAAAGCAGAACCGCCTATTTTCCATGGGAAAATCACCGAAGCTACGGCATTTGCCACTCTTGCCATTCTCGTACATTGCCCATCAAGCTTGGCGACTAGCTTATGGGAGGTTAATTTTGTCCCCAGGTGAACAGCTGTAAATGCCACAGCTAAGGCTGCTCCCCCGGTTGAACCAACTACGAGAGAAAGAGCCAACCCCATCCCGGCAAATTCCAAGCTCTTGTTAGCCACATGCATCATTGCCCGAATTTTCGATGAGCCTTCCTCGCCTACCACAGCACTGCCCTGTCTTCCAACCAATGCACTGGCATAAGCAAGTGCCGACCTACTAACTTCGCTTGAAAACCCAATCACAGCCATCTCCTTACTTTCATATTAAAATTAAATAAACTTAAGTGTAACATGTTTTTGTTAAACCTTTGTTAAGCCTGGTGATAAACTGGGAAAAATTGCTAGTTTGTTAGTGAGATGGTTTTCCACCTGCCTATATAAAAGCGCCAGAAATACAGGGCTGAGGCCAGCAAGCTATATATAACGCATATGGTGCTGGCAAATTCTACGGCAGCTCCATATTGGGCGACAATCAGGTATACGGGAAGCACCAGCATCACCCATACCGAGGTAGAGCCAGCTAGAAGCAGAAAGAAGGTGTCACCCGCTGCGGTGAGCAAGCCTGCGATCAATAAGCGCATTCCTTCAAATAGCATGTAGCAAATCATGAGCAATAGGCAAATGCTCAAAGAGTCATAGTATGATTGGGTGATGGTGTCATTGGGAGCACCGAGAAATTGGGCGATAATGAGATCTTTAAAACCTGCATAGATGAGTATCAGAAACCCAAAAAAAATAAAATTCAACTTGATTCCAGCTTGCATGACGCGTGGAACTAAATGCGGTTTGCCGGCTCCAATCAGATTGCCTGCGACGGTAGCAGCGCCTTTGCTTAGCCCTTCGGCAAAGAAATAAAACAAGATAGCCACGCTTTGGCAAATCCCTACGAGGGTGATGTGTTTTTCCCCTACCATAGTCATCAGCCCATAATAGCTAGCCCAGCCAAGCAATTCAAAGCCGACGAACAAGGCATTGGGAAATCCCACGCGCAGGCACTGCAAAAAGGGTTTTACTTTGAAAGCGCAGGTGTTCGTCTTATAGTGCGTGCGATGGTTTTTGTTTAAAAAGATGTAAGCGAGGATCATTACCTGGAATACGGTGCTGCCATTGGTGGCTATGGCGGCTCCCGTGATACCTAAGGAGGGGACCATCCCCTCTACTCCAAAAATGAGCACGGCATCCAGTCCGGCGTTGAGCACGTTGGCAAAGATGGCAAGCAGGGTTATCAGGGCCGTTTTGCCTTGTCCAATGAAGAAAGAGCACAAAGCCCCATACATCAACACACTTGGCCCAAATAGCATCATCCATTTAAAATACTCTCTTTCCATTTCCATGATAGGCGTGGCACCATAAATCCATTCACTCCCCCAGAAGGCCAGCGGAAAAAAGAAAGCGCAGCTCGCTGCGGATAACCAGATCATTTGCCATACGGGTTCTCCCATCTTTTGCTTGAGGCCTGCTCCATTGTATTGCGCTACAAAAACTTCAGCGATGTTGGTGAGGATCATGCCGCTATAAGCAAAGGCCCATCCGAGAGTGGCCGCATTGACTGCGGCGGTAAGGGCGGTGGTGGAGTAGTACGCCAGGAATAGTCGGTCTACAAACAACATGCACATCATAGAAAATGAAGATAGCATCAACGGCACAGAGATGCTCCAGAGCTCTCTAGTACTACCTTCTTGATGTTTTGTCAATGCCATAATATAAACCCGCGTGGACCGCAATTTGTGCTCGTTTATAGCGGGACAATAACACCAATTTAGATTTAAGTCATGGAGAAAGCAGGTAACTGTTCCCATCCTCCTTGACCGTGTACTAGGCACTTACTTTGGGAAGCATGGCCACAAAATGCAAGCCTTGCATATTTTCCTTCCCTTGAACAATTTGATTCACTTGATTTTGAAGAACAAAAGGGGGAAGAGAAATTCCCTTTTCAAATTTAATGCCCTCTTCTTTCAAGTCAGTGGTAGCTTCAAATAGGTCTCTCATTTCAGTTAACTGTCCAGCATTTGCATAAACTTTCGTGATAGGGCGGCCAACCAAATCGGCAAAGGCGCGCACTTCTGCATCCCCACCCCATGTGCCGCTTTTGCTGATATGCGCTATATACCGATTCAAGACATCTGGCGGAAGTTCCTTTTTATTTATTAAAGTAGTCACTTCGCCAGGAGATAGACCTAATTCATGCTCTATGCCACTTAGCGATTGCAATATATCATTTTTGTAGCGCATCGGGTGCTTTATAAATTGATTTACAATAAGTCGCCGTATTTGCATAGAATCTAAAGGTTTGGATACATAGGAGGCGATCATGTCCGCAAAAGAATGAAACAAACAGTCTCCCCCGCCGGCATTTTCTTTGGCGATG
>PLSG01000246.1 GCA_003164155.1 Parachlamydiaceae bacterium
ATAGTTTTTGATGAAGAGGAACTTAAAAAATGCCACTTGTGTTTGGCTATCGGGAAAGCTTTGCGCGGTTTTAAGACCTGATTGAATATCGCCATTCATAAAGGGATATAGCGCCGAATCAATATAAAGCTCAGTTTCCAGATTTGAAAGTTTAGTGCGCAATCTTTTTGTTTCTTCCTGGCCCACTTTGCCCTTTTGGCTTTCCAATATAAGTTTGTTGGTCGCGATAACTTCAAGCAGGTGCTGGTTGGCTAGCATGAAGACTTCTGGGGTGCTGTGGTAGAAAAAATTATGGGCTACCTCATTAAAATAGGCTATCTCGGCGGAGATAAACTGGATCAATTGTTTGGGGCTGGCACTCGCGGCGTATTCCATGTCGTTCTGAGTGTTGACGATGCTCGTCACGCTTTCTCCGATCAGTCTTTTGACCTGTGCGGACTCAATCACTAGCGTTTTTTTAGCCATTTTCAATTTCTTCTGCAGATTTACCCACTTCAGGCTGCTGTGCACATAGAGATGGCGGATATCAGCAATACATTCATCCTTGTATTTCTTGACAGCCTCGCCAATTCTCTCTTCGCTCTGTTCGTTTTGCCCTAATGAATCGGCAATTTCACTTTCCAGGGCCTTTAGCTCAGTTTCCTCAGCTGTAGTTCTATTTAAAGAGGGCAATGCCTGCATTTTTTGCTGTGCAGCCGAGATTTCACGGTCAATAGTATCCCATATCGCTAACATGTCTCTTATTTCTGCCAAAAAGGATATTTGATGTCTCGGATCTCCTATATAGCTCAATAACTTATGGTCGTGCGGCAGCTGCGTTTCTAATTCATTTAGAGCAGTCACATAATCTGCCGCTTTTAAGCCTGGTATGGCTGGTAACTTAAATAGGGGAAAGGCCACCCTTTGTAGGGCTTGTTCCAACAGCTGGCCGATGGCATGTTGCTTTATTGCACGCAAAGCCGATTTTGGAGCCATCTCTTTCTCTAGCGTGGTTAAATTTGAGGTGGCGCACGTTCCAAATCTTTGTATGCTGTGGAAGTTTGGATCACACTTTACTAGCTGAATGACTGCGGCATGGGCTTTTTCGCGCAGCGCAGGCTCCTTGAGAAGCTCGGGTGATAATAAACCGCATAAAGCCCTTATAGATCTTTCTTGGATGGATTCTTCAATAACGCCCTTTCCATTTTCAATCAAATGCGTGTAGATTTTGTCATAGACCTCTTCTCTCTTTACTTCAAATATCCTATTGGCTGTGGCTCCATTCACTAAGCAAGTCAGAAAGGCCGAATCTTTTAAAAAATCCTTGGAAATTTTAATGGGCACGCTTGTTTTCATATAGGTTTTTTCGCCTATTTGAATGCCCCCTTTGCCGTGAAGACGAGTGTCTGAGGCTCCTTCGCCGCGATTGTGGATGACAAAATAATATGCGCCATCACTGGATTTTCTAAATTCATAGCTGACGTAGTGCTTCGACCATCCGCCGGGAATGCTAAAGCTCTTCGAGCCATCTCCTAAAGTTACGACGCGCGAAGATAGGCTGTCGAGTTCTTCGATGTTCGCTTGAATAGAGTGCACTTGTGCCTCTATTTCTTTTTGCCTTATAGCTCCCTCCCTTGTGTGAATGATATGAAAAAATGCACTTCCATAGGCATAGAGATTGGCGCGATGCTGGCAAATGCGCGCCAACCCCTCTTTTTCTTTTCTGGTAGATAAGCCGTGTATGGTAGTCGGAGCATGCACCAGCCTTTCGAGTAAAGATAGCGCCGAAACATACCTTACAGGCAAATCTCTACCGAGAGTTGAACCGGCATATTTTTTTTGCAGAGGTTCAACTTCTGGGTTAAAATATCCCTTCAAAGCGGTGCTCACCATCAGATGCTCGATGCCCAAGCCAAGGGTCGCGCTCGATTCGGCATGCACCACATCCAAGATTGAGGCCGGCGGCTTTTGGCTGGAATTATGCCCCAGATTTACCTTTTTTAAAAGCTTGAGGGCCCTTCTGAGGAACTGGTTTTCTTCTAAAGAGTAATCGATTTTGATTTGGGAGCGCGCATTTCGGGCCTGGGCTAAGGCAGTTTTTAGTGTGGGGAGGATCAATTTGGAGTTAGGTTCTTTTCTGACGGCTAAAATTTTATTTTTGAGCTCCTGAATAGTATTTTCTAAAGCCACTTCCTTTTGGATTTTTTCAATTTTTTGTTGGTTGAAAGTTCTGTTTTTTTTAGGCTGAACAGTCCGTGGACCAGCCCCAAAAATATCTGTAGAAGTGAGCATGATTCTTAAATCAGTTAAAGCCGCTTTCCTTGAGCTTGAATAGGTAGAGGTACTTTTCTGCGGAGGGGGGAATGAAGGCGGTGAGTGGGAATTAGAATGAGGTATCATCATAAAATGCTCCATACTTAAAAATATAAATAAGCGTAAATCAAAAATGCATAGCTTATTTTACACCATTGTATCATATTTTTTTTAAAATAGATAAAAGATTTTGTGAAATGTGCTTAATTTGATGAGAGCACATGGGATTTGCTTCGAAGCATGCCATGGAGACATCTCTAAAGGCCTATTTTGGTTTTGATTTTCTTCTTGCGATTAAAATCGTGAATAGGATACCCCTAAATTAATGCTGTTGCTCACTTTCGATCGGAGAATGAGGTCGGGCGAAACGCTTTCAGAAGCTGTGGCTAAAAGAATCAAAGGAGTTGATATGTTCAAATGCTTTTGTCTATGCTGCGCTTTTCTTTTATTACCTTTCCATTCCATGCAAGCCTGCACAGGCATAGCCCAAAAAGCGGAAAATGGCGACTGGGTATTTGGCCGCACGATGGAATTCGGCGTAGAATTTATGAAATTTAATCTCCTTTTCATACCTCGCGGCATAGCTTATACCTCGCAAACTCCCAGCAACCAGCCAGGCGCCAAATGGACTACCAAATATGCGTTGGTGGGATTTAATCCCCTGGGATTCCCCTTGGTGGTAGATGGACTTAACGAAAAAGGACTGGCTTGTGGAGGTTTTTATTTTCCAGGATGGGCAGAATATGAAAAAACCACTCCTCAAGATGCTTCTAAAACCATTTCAAATATGGATTTTATCACTTGGGTTTTAAGTAATTTTGCTACGGTACAAGAAGTGCGTCAAGCTTTAGATGACATTAAAGTAGCTGGCGTGATTGATCCTAACTCTGGAGTGCTCTTTCCCTTGCATTTTTTTATCATCGATGAAACCGGTGATAAGATAGTCGTTGAATATGTCAAAGGTAAAAAACAGGTACACAGCGCGTGGATTGGCACGATAACTAACAGCCCAACTTATGACTGGCATGTCATCAATGCAAGAAATTATATCGGCATTTCTGCCTTAAATAAGCCCTCTGTTGAGGTGAATGGACATGATTTAGCCCAATTTGGGCAAGGCTCAGGCGCCCTAGGACTACCAGGAGACTTCACCCCTCCCTCCCGCTTCATCCGCGCATCTTTTCTCAATCAAGTGGCTTTAATGGGGAAAAATGGCTCAGAGCAAGTGATCAGAGCTTTTAAAATTTTGAATCAATTTGACATCCCCAAAGGTTCTGTCAAAGATATAGAAAATGGTCACGTACATTATGAAGAAACTCATTGGACCAGTGCTTCTGATTTAACAGCGCGCTGCTATTATTTCCACACCTATTTGAGTCGAATCATTCACTCTGTCAATTTGAAGGCGCTGGATGTGAATGCGACGCAAATAAAATCCATTGCCGTAGATTACCCGGAAAAAATTAGCGAAATGACCTCTCAATTTATAACTCCTGCTGAAATTCTCAATTAAGTTTAAAGAGTCCCTTGGAGCATGGCTGCGCGCAGTTCCTCTTGAAGCTCCCACATATGCTTATGATCGTGCCGGATCGACGTGGGGACGGTCCACTCTTGGACGATTTGCCCATGGACTAAGAGGAAGA
>PLSG01000324.1 GCA_003164155.1 Parachlamydiaceae bacterium
GTCTCACGCAAAGCCGCAAAGTCGCCAGGAAAAACGGCAACGAGGACTTGAGCCCTCTGCCGTTCTTAGCGCCTTTGCGTCTTTGCGTTTATTTGTTTTAATTGAATGACCAAAAGCGCACTAAAGATGCCAATAAAAACAAATAGTTTCAATAACATACACTAAGTTGACGCCATTGCCTCCGAGGATCTGAATAGTTACTTTTATTCAAATTTATGTGTTACTAATATAGCTCGCGTCGGATGTGTATCACCAGTTGTGGTCAATGGGAACGCTTCTAGCGGCTTATATTTATCTTTTAGAAGCCCCACCACTTTATCTAGATCTTCACGCGAATAGGTTTGGGTGATAAGCCCTTTGACCTGGATGCCTTCGCTAGAGGTGACATTTTGTTCCATTTCAAATTTAACATCAATACTCTGACCATCTTTATCTATCAAACTGATAATTTCATCTAATTTTGGAGGTATTTCCA
This sequence comes from Parachlamydiaceae bacterium, assembly GCA_003164155.1. Lineage (GTDB taxonomy): Bacteria > Chlamydiota > Chlamydiia > Chlamydiales > Parachlamydiaceae > BOG-1457. The sequence continues at coordinate 476 of PLSG01000324.1, forward strand.
AACTAATTATACGATGGTATTCTTTTTCTCTTTCTTTAAAAAGTGAGGTAGTGTGAAGATGTGGTGTAGAGAGAGAAGGCGCATCAATAGATTGATCTACAGGCACTTGGGTAGTGCCAGCATCTGTTTCTTCGGCAGGATTCTCAAGTAGTTTTGTTAGAACTGACGGTTGTGACTGTACTGAATCTTCAGCACTATCTTTCCCATCCTGTAATATTTTCAGGATAGCTTCCCCCCCTTTTAGCCCCACTTTCTAAATACTTATCTCCCGGCTGACAAGTTACCAGGCTGTCCACCATAACCTTCAAAAAGCCCATCAGAGGCATTTTTCAGATTCCACCAGCTCCTCGGGGGCCTCTGACAAATTACATAAAATTGGCCCTGTCTACCTTTGAAGCTTACCGACTTAAAACAATTCTTTAAATCCCTACGCTGAATTCAATTGTCTTTTTCATTAATCCGGAATATACATATTGACCGACTCTGCACCATGAATGCTATTTTTAATGCTATACAAGTATATATTTTAAATATTTAGGTCAGTTTTATGAATTCGTTTTATTTCAGATCCTCCCTTGGAGCAACCGCGCTAGATCGCCAGAGTGCTCTTTCTCACAGACCTACTCCTCCCCCTTTACCTTTGAGCAGTACAACCTTTCCTTCATTAGAAGAAAAAACCAACCTATTGAGACCTTCAGAAGAACAAAATCTAGCTGCACGGATTATAAAAGTTGTTCTGGCCAGTCTACCTAAATTCAATTAGAAAAGGAATTTTATGTATTCAAAAGATCACACGCTCAATTGGTTTAAAGGTCAAGGCATATGGGAAAATATTCCAGAATCAGATTGGACCTCTTGGCAATGGCAGTTAAAAAATAGATTCCTGACTGTGGAACAATTAAAAAGCTATATGGAGCTTTCGCCTGAAGAAGAAGCAGGTTGTGATTATGCGCACAAAAAGCTATCGCTAGCTATCACCCCCTATTTTTTTAATCTAATTGACCGCCACAATCCCGAGTGTCCTATCCGCAAACAAGTCATTCCTCGCCATGAAGAAACCTGGGTTTCTCCTGAAGAATTACTCGATCCTGTGGGTGAAGAAGGCTCTATGCCAGTCAACGGGCTAGTACATCGCTATCCCGATAGGGTACTTTTTCTGGTCACCAGCCACTGTGCTTCCTACTGCCGCTACTGCACGCGCAGCAGGCTGGTCTCCAATGCCCAAGAGTATGATTTTCATCCAGATTTCGAAAAGGGTCTTAAATATATCGAGGAGCATTCCGAGGTGCGCGATGTTTTATTAAGTGGAGGAGATCCTTTATTATTACCCGATCGCAAATTGGGCTACCTTATTGGCCGGCTGCGCGCTATACCCCATATTGAATTTATTCGCTTAGGCACGCGTATCCCCGTATTTATGCCACAAAGGATAACGCCAGAATTATGTGCTATGTTCAAAGAACACGGCCCTATTTGGATGAGTATCCACGTCAATCACCCCAAAGAATGTACGATAGAGCTGAAAGAAGCCTGCGACCGTTTGCTTTGTTCACGCGTCATTATCGGCAATCAATCCGTATTGCTTAAAGGAGTCAATGACGACGCAAACATATTGACCTCACTTAGCCATCGCTTACTGCAGATGGGTGTCAGGCCTTATTATTTGTATCAATGCGACTTAATTACCGGCAGTTCTCACTTCCGCACTGATCTATCAAAGGGGCTGGAAATCATTGAAAAAATGCGTGGACACACCACAGGGTATGCTATACCCCAATTTGTAATCGATGCTCCGGGAGGAGGCGGCAAGATCCCCATAAATCCCAATTACGTCAAAGAAATCACAGCTACCGAAGTTATTTTGCGCAATTTCCAAGGCAATGAATATGCCTATCCATTGGTGCCCAAGAAGGTCAATAAATCATTGCCTATGGCAGTCTTACCTAGGTGTTAACATGGCGATTGTAAAAGCTTTAATCGATAACGCTCTAGTAGCTATAGCTGCTACCAAAAACCATCAATATGGCAATGCTGCCGCTACAGATAGAATCGCACAGCTTTATAGCGAATTGAAAGCGTGCAAGCGCAGCCATGTGGAAGACACCCAGGGCAATCGCGATCACATTGAAAATCTATTGAAAGAAGCTTTGCAATTGAAACATGTCCCCATAGACGAATTTCAAAAGCGCATGCGCGATTTTGCGCTGGCATATACGTGTATACCCGCTCAAAAGCCCATAGAAGCAGGTCGCTGATATGACAAATCATCTGAAAAAAGCTCCCCCCCAGACCATATTGGATAAGCTGGACATGTGGGCCTTAAAGCATCCGTCTAAACCAGCTTATATCTTCTTGGATGCGCAAGGTGTCCAAGTAGATCTAGTGAATTTTGCAGATCTTCAAAAACGCAGTTTATCTATTGCGGCAGCTCTCCAAAAGCAAACGCTCCCCGGCCAACGCGCTATACTACTTTTCCCCTCCGGGCTTGAATTCATCTATGCGTTTTTAGGATGCCTCTATGCAGGCATAGTAGCCGTGCCCATTCCTCCACCTCAAGGCAAGCGGCAAATAGCTCGGTTAGCTTCTATTTTTCACGACGCCTCGCCGGCTTTGGTGCTCTCCACGCGGAAGATACGCCTCTCCATAGAGAAGCAAGAAGTCCACAGTCAAGCTTTAAAATTGGATTTATGGCAAGATCTCGAGGAGCTATCCACAACGGCTAAAGCGGATGTCCCCGCATTGACGCAGATTTATCCGGAGCAGATAGCCTTTTTGCAATACACCTCCGGTTCAACTTCTATGCCTAAAGGAGTGATTGTCTCGCACCACAATCTCTTTGAAAACGAATCGGCCTTAATTGAAGCCTTTGAACACATAGAAAGCACTTGTGTCGTGGGATGGCTGCCTTTCTATCACGATATGGGACTGATCGGAAATGTCTTGCATCCATTATTTGCCGGTTTAACAAGCGTTTTAATGGCCCCTACCACCTTTTTGCAAACACCTTTGATATGGTTAAAGGCCATTTCCACCTATCGCGGCAATACCAGTGGAGGGCCAAACTTTGCTTTTCAACACTGTGTAGACAAAATCCCGGAATCGGACCTTTTGGGATTGGATTTATCATCTTGGAAGATAGCCTTCAATGGCTCTGAAATGGTACATATGGAGACTATGCAGCAATTTAGCCGCAAGTTTGCGCCATACGGCTTTCGGTCCGAAGCCTTTTATCCCTGCTATGGACTAGCCGAAACCACCTTATTTGCCACAGGGATCAAAGCAGGCACTCCCCTTCAAACTATCGAGTGCGGGCACGAACAACCCACCCCCTTGAAAAGACGTCCCGTGGTTTGTTGCGGCTTTCCCAGAACAAATCATGCCGCTCTGATTGTCCATCAGCAATCTGGCGAAATATGCCCGCACAAGCAGACCGGCGAAATATGGCTGAAAGGCCCCTCCATCGCTGCAGGGTACTGGAATCGACCCGAAATTTCGGATCAGACTTTTGCCGCGCATACTCACTGTGGGGAAGGTCCTTTTTTGAGAACGGGAGATCTTGGCTTCATGGCAGAAGGACAAATCTATGTGACGGGAAGGATAAAGAATTTAATTATTTTGAGGGGGAAAAACTATTACCCCGATGACATTGAACACGCCATACAAACGGCATATCCTCACCTGCCTAATAAGTTGGCCGCTGCCTTTTCCGTGCCAGAGGGAAATGAAGAAAAGCTGGCCCTTTTCATAGAGATCGATCGCGCCGCTTACAAGCATATCCAACCAAGCGATGCCATCGCGTTGTTTAGAAAAAGATTAGCTGAAGAATGCCAGATTGAATTATTTGCGGTGTGCTTTGTGCCCTTGGGTACAATCCCCAAAACCACTAGTGGAAAAGTACAATACGCCCAGTGTCAAAAAATCTATTTAGAAAAAAGCTACCGCGCTTTTTTTGATTGGAACATCAACGCCACGCTGCAAGCGCCAAGCGGCGTAGCGCATTTCAAAACACCTCTGGAACGGGCCATCGCAGCACACTTAGCAGCCTTATTGAATATCCCTATGGACGCATTGAAAACAACCGAACCGCTGCTGCATTATGGACTAGATTCCTTAAAAGGCATGCGATTCGTCAGCTGGCTTAAAGAAACTTTTCAGTACACTCTCGAAATACACGCTCTTTTTGATGAAGCTACCATCGAAACAATTGCCGCAGAACTATCTTTTGTGGAGCCGGATTCTAAAAATGACTCTAAGGTGACCTTAGCAAGTATTTCGGACGAAACTTCCAGTGAAAAGGTGCTTAAAGGAGCTAAGCTAAGTGCTACAGAGATCTTTGAAAGTAGCCCTCTATCTGCCAATCAGTACAATCTTTACACCTTGCATCAAATTGATCCTTTGAGCACGGCCTATAATATTCCGATCTTGCTAAAGGCCTCCGGTCGCTTGGAGCTANNAAAAAGCGCTACATGACCTTATGCAACGCCATGCCATTCTCCGCACATATATGGATAGAAAATCTTCGACGCCTGGCCTATATGTCCAAGAAATCGATTTTCAAGTTCCATTTTTCTGCGAGCACATAGATGGCTTGGCACAAGAGGATAGAGAAGCATATATCTTGCAAAAAGCCCATGTCGCATATTCTAAACCTTTCAACTTGTGGCAAGCTCCCCTTTTCAAAGTACACCTCTACACACTAGATCCGACTTGCCACTACATACTATTTAATTTCCATCACATTATCTGCGATGGATGGTCCATGCACCTGCTGATCGATGACCTGCGAAGTGCCTATAATAGCCGCCTTCAAGCTCAAGCTCCCGTGTGGCATGACCAGGCAGCGCCTTATGCAGAATTTGCCTTGCGCCAGGTACATGACAAAAGTCAATTAAAATACCAAAATAGCCGGCAATTTTGGGCAAATTATCTCACAGGCGAACTGCCGATTTTAGCATTAACACCTTATCAACGCCAGCCACCACACCCATGTGATGCGGGGGCTGCCCATTTCAGAGAGCTCACCAAACAGCAAACCGAAGCGCTAAAGCAGTTTAACCTAACCCAAAAGAGCACTCTAGCAGTCACTCTATGTGCCATTTTTCACATACTTTTACATAGCTATGCCCGCCAAGATGTCGTTTTGGTAGGCTTTCCCCACGCAAACCGCGCAGATTCAAAATATCAAAATACTTGCGGCTACTTTGTAAATACACTGATTTCCAAATCCACATTCGCTGCCGAAACCACCTTTCAAGCGGTCATCAGGCAGATCAAGCAAGGCATGTTATACGGTTTAGAACACGGAGATTTCCCTTTTCAAGACATAGTCGACATGCTCAATCCTCCTCGTTTAGAAGGCGTCACGCCGCTATTTCAAGCTTTCTTTGTGATGCAAAATGCCCCTTCAAAAATTAGCGGTTTTTCCCATCTGGAGATGCACATCTGCACCTTAAATGACCTTCCAGCGGCCTATGATCTTATTTTGGAAGTGGAAGAAAAGGGCGAAGGCCTAGCACTGAAATTCGAGTACAAGACAGACACTCTGCCAGCCTTTTTGATCGAGCAGTTCAGCCTTCACTATCTCCATCTGCTCAATGAACTTTTAAAGTATCCCTCAACTCCCCTCTCCCATTTGTCATATCTAACCACAGAAGATGTCGACACCCTCGCGCGCTTTTCAGGCTCTGCGGCCAAAACATCCTTTTCCCAGCAGAGTTTTGCCTCCGTGATCGATTTATTCGAAAGTCAAGTCCGCCGCCTGCCGCATAAACTGGCTATTCAACAAACAGGGGGAAGTCGCTCTGGCTGGAGCTATGCTCAGCTGGATGCCGCCGCTAACGGCATTGCGGCCTCACTTAAAAAAAATGGACATATCGCCGGCCAAAGCGTAGGATTTTGCCTAGATCGCAGCCCCACTTTAATCGCCACAATTTTGGGAATTTCTAAAGCTGGGGGCGCATACGTGCCTCTCGACCACACCTATCCTGAGATGCGCCTGCGTTTTATGCTGGAAGATTCGCAGATACAATTTTTAGTCCTCCAGCCAGCCTACGCGGCAGACTTTGCCTTTTTTACTGGGGCCTGCATCAATCCCTTTGAAAGCACAGGTAACAATGCGTTTGTCAAAAGCGCGCTCCAACCACATTCGCCAGCCTATATCCTTTACACTTCGGGCACTACAGGGCAACCCAAAGGGGTATTAGTAGAGCATGCCGCCTTAAGCAATTTTACTTCGGCTGCCATTGACCTATTTGAAATACAAGCGGTAGATAAAATACTCCAATTTGCCTCCATCAGCTGGGATACAAGCTCTGAAGAGATCTATCCGTGTCTGCTTTCAGGAGCTACCTTGGTATTGCGCAGCAATGACCCCATCGAATCCTTTTCACAGCTTGTGCAGATGACTAACGCCTGTGGCATAACGATCTGGAACCTTCCCACATCGTATTGGCAAGACTTAGCCAGTGAATTCATGCGCAAATCAATCTCCCTCCCCCCCACGTTGCGTTTGCTCATCGTAGGTGGAGAAAAAGTCCACCGCCATCCTGTGGAAGCGTGGTATAGACAGCATGGAAAAGCTGTAAAACTGCTTAACACCTACGGCACAACTGAAGCCACTTCGATCTCTAANNATAGGCGTTTTAGGCCAACTGTATATAGGCGGAAGAGGACTTGCACGTGGATATCATAGACTTGCAGGGCACACACAAGAGCGTTTCATTGACCACCCTCTCTTTGGACGCCTTTACAAAACAGGCGACGTAGCCTATTTTGCGCCAGATGGCACACTATTATCGCCCGGCAGACGCGATAAGCTAGTTAAGCGCAGAGGTTTTCGCATTGAATTGGAAGAAATCCAAAACGCTTTAAATGCGCTTCCACAAGTGGATAAATGCCTAGTTACCCAAAATAAACCTGTAAGCACACCCACGAAGGCCTCTTGCATTGTGCAAGACAGCTTTATCTCCGCTTACTTAGTATTGCATGCCCAAGCGCCGTCCAAGATGCTGCTTGATGACATTAAACAAAGCCTTAGACAGACCTTACCGCCCTATATGCTGCCTGACGCCTTTTTAGTAATCGATGATTTCCCACGTCTGCCCAACGGCAAAATCGATTATCTCAACTTAGAAAAGCGCATAATCAACCAGCCGGATCCCCTTCAAAATGATCTTTCAGAGTCATCTGCCACGGAAAGCAGACTAAGGATAATCTGGGAGGAAATACTGGATACGCGTGCATTTGGAAGAAACGATAGTTTTTTTGACGCCGGCGGCAACTCCCTCTTGATTGTCACCTTGCATCAGAGAATAAGCGAAGATTTTGGCCTCACGCTTAAAATCCCCGAGCTCTTCAAATATGTGACCTGCGCCTCTCAAGCGCACATGATCGATAAACTAAGAGAGCCCCAAGAAAAAATAACCCTAAGTTCTTTAGATATTCTAGAACAATTGCAAGCCGGAAGTATGGATCTGGAAACCGCAAAAAAACTATTAAATTTAGCTTAAGAGTGGCGCAAATGAAAAAAATAAAAGATTACATTTTACAGCAAGTGTCTCAACAAAATCTTGCCGCAGCACAGGCAGCAGAGCTCTTAAAAGAGGTTTTGCAAATCGAAAATAAAATGAGTGTGCCCACGCCTCAGTCTCATCAGGAATTTGCAGTTATTGGCATGGCCTGCCGTTTTCCACAAGCCCACAACGTCCACCAGTATTGGCAAAATTTACTACTGCGAAAAGATGCGGTAGGACCCTTTCCACAAAATAGGATGGAAGATGTCAAACGGGTAAGCAAACGCACTTACGCTGAGTTTTCGGGATTGCACTGCCGCATAGGCACCTACTTTGAACGCGTTGACTTATTCGATCATACTTTTTTTGGGTTAACACCTGCCGAAGTAAGGGTGATGGATCCCGGCCAAAGAATATTTCTAGAAGTTGCCGTAGAAGCTATTGAAGATGCCGGACTGACGCGTGAGGCGCTAAAAAAATCTTCCACAGGAGTATATGTGGGGTTTTCAGTCAGTGAAGATCCCTATATGGACATTCTAACTAAGGATGATCCCAATGTAGCTCTGGGAAATCAACCGGCCATGCTGGCTTATCGCCTGGCTTTCTTGTATGACTTACGCGGCCCCACGATGATCATCGATACTGCCTGTTCAGCTTCACTTGTAGCAGTGCATCAAGCTTGCCAGGCCATCGCCCAAGGAGATTGTGAACAAGCCCTTGTGGGAGGGGTAAACGTGCGGACATTTCCGGCCGTCAGAGATATCGCCAATTTGGGCATAGAGGCCTATGATGGAAAATGCAGAGCGTTTGATGAAAAGGCCAGCGGTACAAACATCGGCGACGGTGTGGCAGCCATATTCATTAAAACGCGCGCGGCGGCCGAAAGAGACGGCGACTACATCCACGGCATTATTAAAGGCAGCGCCGTAAATAGCGACGGGAGTTCGAATGGTCTGACCGCGCCAAATCCAGAAGCGCAAGCGCATGTTTTGATCAAAGCATGGGAAAATGCCCAAATAAATCCTGAAAATCTCAATTTCATTGAAGCGCATGGTACGGGAACAAAACTGGGAGATCCCATCGAAATTAGTGGTCTAAGCTATGCTTTCGCAAACTTCACCTCTAAAAAGCAATTTTGCGCTCTAGGCGCGGTCAAAACAAATATAGGACACCTGGAAGCAACCTCGGGATTGGCTGGATTAATCAAAGCTATACTTTGCCTAAAACATCGCCAACTGCCGCCAAATATCCATTTTCACAAACCCAACCCTTTCATTGATTTCAACAACTCTCCTGTATTTGTCAATAACACCTTGAAAAAGTGGGAAGCAGATGCGGGGCAACTATTAGGAGCGGTGAGTTCTTTTGGGATTAGCGGTACAAACTGCCATATGGTGGTAGAAGAATACCAGAAGCCAAGACAAATTCAAGATCCACAAGACGCCCCCGCGGCCTTAGAAGCCAAAGTATTGCTGCTTTCTGCTAAAAATGAAGAGGCGCTCATGCAGCTTGTGTCTAAATATCTGGACTACCTGCGCTCTAATCCCCTGTTTAGCTTGCAAGACATCTGCTATTCCTCACTTGTGGCGCGAGATCACTACGACTGCCGTTTAGCATTTTTAGTCACTTCCAAAGAAGAATTAGCCGAAAGAATCACAGCTTTGCTCCAAAGCTATAAAAAAGGCGAAAGCCTGCCGCTTATGCCTAAGCAGGTTTATTATTCGAATGTGCGCAAAAACCCTACCTGGATGCCTGCTGCGGAATATACAAACTCCTTGTTCAGTAATGAGATGGATTTGCTCCACGCCTATTTTAATGCCCAAGCCATCGCACCACAGGCTTTTTACCCTGCTGCGCAAGCGCGTAAAGTCCCCCTCCCCACCTACGCTTTTAATCCCATCAGGCATTGGCCAAAGCTTGAAATTGAAGAAGATGCAGTGGTACAGTCGCGTTTACCGCGCATCTTCCACACCATAAACTGGGTAGAAGAAGCTGCCTCTGGCTTACAGACAATCTCTCAAAGCCCGGGATTGCATTTATTTCTTATGCACGCTAGAGAAGAGCACCGCCATATCTATGATTTTGCGCTTGCTCAATCGATAGCTTGCATACAAGTATATCCAGGTAAAAAATGGGAGCAAATCGATGCTCACACCTATATCATCGATCCCCAAGATCCCGCACACTACGCACGCTTGCTGGAAAAAACCACCTCCCATGGCCAATCGATCGATGGAATAGTGCATCTTTGGGACTGCTTGCCCGTGGGCGACGCTATGCACTCTTTTGAAAAGCTGGAGCAATCGCAGATTTTGGGAACCTTTGGCACTTATCACCTGGTGCGTGCTTTAGCGGCCATTCAAGCAGATAAGCCTTGCAAGCTGGTAAGCATTACCGCCTATGCACACCGTGTGTCTGGCCATGAAATAGACATAGACCCTGCGCGTATGCCCTCACTTGGAATTAATAAGGTTGCCTCACAAGAATTTCCCAAAATGCAAAGCGTGGCGCTCGATATCGACATGCATCATTTCGATCCACAAGAAACTCCTAAGCAGATTTTCTCCGAAATTTTTAATGCCGCCGGTTACAAAGATGCTGTAGTCGCCTATAGGCAGCAAAAACGCTATGTACAGATCCTGCAAAGAGAAATCATCGAAGACTTAGAGGATAGAGCTCCTTTGATTAAAGAGGGCGGAGTTTATATCATTACGGGCGGACTTGGTTATCTCGGCCTGCAAACAGCCATGGCCCTGGCTAAGCAAAAAAATGTAAAAATAGCTCTGCTTGGCCGTCGGGATGCCTCCAAAATCACGCCTAAACAGCTAGACAGCCTAAATGCCATAAAGCAGCTGGGCTCTGAGATTGTCTATATTCAAGCTGACGTAACTCATCCCGATGAATGCCGCAAGGCCATCCAACAGGTATCTGCAAGCTTTGGCGACTGCCACGGCTTGTTTGTAGCCATAAAAAACATCAGCCATCAGCGTCTGGACGAAGTGCGCTTTGAAAACTTTAGCACTAATATTCTTTCCAAACTGCGCGGGGTATGGCTACTCGATCAGCTCACCAAGCACATGCAGCCCGACTTTATGGCCACCTTCTCTTCCATTTCCTCTTTGACCGGCGGTCCTACGGGTGCAGACTGTTGCGCTTCGAATTTGTTCTTGGATAGCTATGGCGATTATCGCAACATGCATGGAAAAACCACTATCACGATGAACTATACGCTCATCGAAGCAGATGATGGCAGCTTGCTTTCAGACCGCTTAAGCATGATTCCCCCTTTGACCCAAGAGGAGTTCTTGGCCTGCCTGCATATTTGTTTAACTAAAAATATCCCCGTGGCGGTCATGAGCTACTTCGATAGTCGTGTAATGAAGATGGTTTTGCCTTTTATGAAGGTGCGCTTTTCTACCCCAATGCTGGCAGAATTTGAGGCGGCCGGCGACAAGCCATTAGCCATGCCTGGCCCACAGATGCCTGGCAATGAAAATAGATCCGACAATCCGCATCTAGCCCTTGAAGATCTAGTCTCGACGATGCAGCGCATATGGAAAGATGTCTTAGGCTATACCGAAATTGAAGAGCAAGCCAACTTTTTTGATAAGGGCGGAGACTCCATCAGTGCAGTCAAACTGATTCATTTAACTAAGCTACAATTGCAGATCGAGCTGCAAGTTACCGATTTGTACGCCTATCCCCGTTTATGCGATTTGTGCCAGCACATCCATGAAAAGCTTAGTGGCCAATCGACCTCTCAAAGTAAGGATAAAATGCTTTTAAAGCAACTGCTAGATGGGATGGATAGCGGAGCCGTAGACTTAGATATGGCCGCCAGCTTAATTTAACCACAAAACCTTCAGAGTTTAAACGCGCATGAGCCAGTTTATTAAACACTTATTGACACTTTATAAAAACAAGCAGATCAGCCAAGAAGCTGCACTCTCGGTCATCGAAGAGTACAAGAAAGTGCAGGCAGAAGGCGAAAAAAGCCCTCTTCCGGGACCAGATGCCTTAAATAGCCAAAAAATCGCTGTAGTAGGCATGTCTGTAAGGATGCCTTCTGCAAACACTAGCGATCTATTTTGGAATAATCTTTGTTCTGGAACAAATAGCATTACGCCTTTTCCTGCATCCAGAAGAGCCGACACAGATGCATTAAAAAAGCATATCCCCGCCGATCAATTCACACACGATGCACACTATTGGGAAGGTGGCTATTTAGAAGATATCGATAAGTTTGATGCGTCATTTTTTGACATTTTGCCGGCGGAAGCAAAAATCATGGATCCACAACAGCGCATCTTTCTCGAACTGGCTTATGAGGCATTTCAAGATGCGGGATATAAGCGAGATGACCTCAAGCATACAAATACGGGTGTCTTTTTAGGAGATGTGATTAATGAGTATCGCAAAATCATCTCCGAGGTGACAGCTTCCGCAGTGGTGGGGAATATTTCACCTTTTATCACCTCCCGCGTCTCATATTTTTATGATTTCCACGGTCCCGCGGTAAATATAAGCACCACCTGTTCCACTTCTTTGGTAGCCGTGCATTATGCCTGCCAAGCGCTGCTTAGAAAGGAGTGCAGCCTGGCATTAGTTGGCTCGATCAATTTGCGCTTGTTTCCCTTTGCTTTAAAAAACGATCCGATTGAAGCCTTGGGCATTGCGGCACGCGAAGGGTACTGTCGCGCCTTTGACAACCAAGCCAATGGCGTTGTGCGGGGTGAAGGGGGCGGAGCGCTTGTTTTAAAGCCCTATGCACAAGCTCTGGCCGATAAAGAC
>PLSG01000589.1 GCA_003164155.1 Parachlamydiaceae bacterium
GTAGCTCCTTAACCCAGTCAATAGGCAGTAGCTTGTTGATTTTACTCTGATGATTAGTTTCATAGTCCCTCAGCATTTTAACCATGAGGTATTTTTTCCGTAAGATTTCAACGACATTGGGGTCTAAGCCTTCTGCGGTCTGACCGAATTTGGCAACTTGCTCAAGCTCAAAGCGCCGGGCTGTTTGGAATAAACGGCCAGCAAAACTGGCTGGTGTAAGGAGCGCTTGATTTACGCCTAAAGGATTGGGAGCATACTTTAAGAAGATAACTGCGATTTTGAAAAAAGAATCATCGAATATGTCGCCCTCTAGAACAGTTGAAACCAGTGCATGAAATGGTACATCGCCTGTTTGGCCGCCTAACTTTAAATTACATGCCCTTTGCCTGTGTGCTAAAAAAAGCTGCAAATGCTGAAGCTTATCTAGAGCGTATGACGAGATGATGTGTGAATCCGTCGGATTAACTCCCATCTCGAGCAAAGTGGCTGTAGCCACAGTGTTTTCATAGGCACAACTCAAATGCACATGANNACATGAGAGTCTTCCAAAGTTACCTGTAAAGGCTGGATATCCACGCTGTCTTTCAACTGCGCCATACAGCGCGAGAAAACTGGTAGAGCCTCTCTTATGATTGGAGGGACTTTTTGACCTTCAGCTAGAGCAAAGGTAACCGTAGTTTCCAATCTTACACTTGAATTTCTTAAGCAGCGATTCGACACGCTAATTTTTTCTGCGCCTATTTGAAAATTAAGCGCTTTAGCAAAAGGCCCACCTTCTCCAACCAAGCGAGCATTTTTAAAAGGCGAGCCTTCAGGTAAGTGCAAAGCGATCTTAACTATAAATGGCCTCCTAGTAGCAAAATTGGAGAGCTCTCTTTCCAAAATAATGCCGCCAACTCGCGCTCCCACAGTTCCAAAAAAAGCTTTTATTTTGGCTTGCGCTTCAAAAGCGCTTGAAGTACAAAGCTCCTTTTCAAGCAGGGCTACGCGGTGGTCTATATGGGGAAGCTGCGCATTTTTATAGAGCTGCAAACAACTTATCACATAGGCAACTTTAGCATTCATCAGTCGAAGGGCTTGATTGCTTCTACCCATATTTTCAAAGCGCCTACCTACCGGAACTCCTTTTTTGAGTATCTCGTAATTGAGTTTGGTGGATTCGGTCAAAAACACAATTTTAGCTTCCATGACCGGAAAAAAAGAAGTAAGCGAACACATAAAAATTTCCTTTGCGAAAGAGATTGAGGGAATGTGAATTTTGGGCTTTACTCACTTATTCGGTCAAGGAAATTTAAATAAAAGTGTAACAAGTCAGATCCCCCCGGTTCCTTCTATTGCCTTTTTAAAAGTCTCAAATGCGAGTGAGGCCTCAACTTTAGCACTTTCTTCTGATAGAGAAAAATGTTCCATTGCTCCGCTTGCAGATGCTATGGAAATCGCCCTCCAAATTTCTGTTTTTAGATACATCTGTCCGAGTATTTCACAGCGCTTGGGGGTCTGAATCCTCCAAGAACATAAATTTAAAAGCTGTATTTTTTTTATGGTGGCTGCAATGCTGTTTTCACAGGCAGGTGAACCTATATATTTTTTCAGATTATTGTAATGCGTATCATCTGTGTATCTGGCTAAATCTTGATTGAGCGCTTGTCTTTCACTATCAAAAACTTCATCTGCATATTCAATCTTATGACAATGCGCGTCCGCTAAGGCGGTAATGTCATTCCAGCATCTTTGCTGTTCACTGCCCATTCCATTTCCCCAAGGATCATTTGTCCAGCCAAACTGCAGCTTTGCTTTTTGCAAGGACTGCGGAGTTGGCGCGGCATAAGACTTTTTACAAGTGCGCGTAGGGAGTTTATCTAATACCACCTTGAATATCTCAGTCGAACGGCAAAAGCGAAGCATGCTTACCACAGATCTCGAGGCATTGTCTTCAGGATCACAGGAATTAATGAGAAATATTAAAGAAGAATCCGCTATGGCAGTCACCAAGGCATCCACTTGAGTTCTATGTTCTGGAAGCAAACTTTGTCCCACAACTATATAGGGGTAGGGCTCTCCTCTGAATGTGTGAGGCATTATTCTAATGTGTTCTTGCCTGATAGCTTTTTCGATTTCTAACGTATTTTGTTGCATGTATTCACGATATTGCAAAAAGCGCAGGCAGGCATTAACCATAGAGGGAAAGCGATCTCCGCAAATTCTTTGATAACATGCATTGTCTCGATTAACGCGATCTATCATGACTTGACCACCAAGGGGGCAAGAAATACCAACTAATCTACACCTAACTCGCTGTAGTAAGTCAATCTTGAAGCCGCCAGAAGTAAGCTGTTTGCCTTTTAAGTTGAAAAAGCTAGAGCAAGACAGCAATTGCGCGAATTCGAATCCATTTAAGTCATCCATAACTGCACATAAAGGAATATCGGAAATTTTATGTAGTTGAGCGGAGAGTGGGGCATTGGGGGGCACAGGCAAACCCGAACCCGTCGAAGCTGCCGGCAAAGCTCCACGCCTTGGGGACACTGAGGCAAAGCTGCGAGAAGATGAGCTTGGGCCAAGCATACTTAAGCGGCTAGGCGGCAAGTATCCACAAGGAAAGGAAAAACTCATAATTTATCCTAATTAATATTTCCATTAAAATGGCATGATTTTTTCACAGTTATACAAAATCTTGCTTCGGGAACTATTTGTTTCCTATTTGGATCACTTGATATTTAATGCAGGTATGGCCTTCCGCAATTTCCACATCTGTAATGCATATACTACCTACTTCCTTGGTAGAGGCAACAATCGTTCCTCCATCTGCAACCATTCCCACTCCATCAAGCTTTAACGCCCTTAGTGGTTTATTTTTCGGTAGCCCTGGTTGCAAATAGATGGCTTCTTTTTCAAGATTTTCTAGCAGTTCAAAATTCCAAGAAAAACGCATATCATTTGCAATCAGCTCATCAGACTTCTTTTGCAGCTCATCTTTAATTTCTTTTCCGATTATTCCCCGGTAAAGGACGAATGGTTTTTTCCCATGGTCGCCTTTCATTGGATGCAGTATACCAGGAGAATAACCCAGCAAGTACATAGAAAAATCGATCACGTGCCCTGCCGAATGGATGCGCATATTTTTATAGCGACGCTCCCAATCAATGCTGC
>PLSG01000270.1 GCA_003164155.1 Parachlamydiaceae bacterium
ATGGAAACCATTGATCAATTTCATGGCATAGGCACCGCCAAAATGTGGCATCAGAGCATGTGCCCATCTCTTGCGCCGTCTGCTACACCCTCCTCTAAGGAAGTATCCAAACTCGCTGAGGCCGACTCTAATTGGAAAGACTTAGAGAAAAAGCGTTTAATGCACTTGTTGACAGAAGCCTACAAAGAACTAGCCCAAACTAAAAATTCTTTAGAAGTGTGTCGCTGCATTAGCTTCATAGGCCAACTCGCAGAGCCCCTGCTTGATGAAAAAGAATTAATCGAGAACCTTACAGGTCTCAACTCTTCACTAGCCGCCATCAATGCCTCGCCTGAAAAAACCACTCTTTTGGATATACTAAAGCAGCAAATTGACGATTTATTTCCTCATCTTGAAGCTAATCTGCTGCGGCCAAGACCGGACATACGCGCTTTGGCGGTAGATTTTTACTTCCGTATCCAAGACTATCTCAGCGCCGCCCATAGTGTGCTCTTTTTTTCTAATGTCTTAAAGGATTGCAAAAGAGAAGATAGACCGTCCAAACATAGGCTTATCTTGCACGGACTGCAAAACTCATTCCTTTCAAATCCCTCTATGCGCCTTAGTTTGTACCGTGAGCTATTTTCTTCCGTCGATCCAGAAGTGTTGAAGCAGGCCTTTCAGCTAGTTGAAAGCGCCCTAAGCGACTCGCCCAACGACGAGGTTAAACTAGCTTGGCTTCCCGTGTTAATGAGCAAGCTGCTAGGTTTAAAATGCCATTATGAAGCTTGTGAACTACTGACACATATACGCAGGCACAATAAGCTGCTTCTTCAACAATTTTTAAAAGTTGCTCACACGCTAGATTTTCCCAAGCAATTAGTCGAAGCGGCCGAGATTTTAAGCCTTTTACCTAAAGATTCCTTAGCCAATAAAATAGCTTTGCGCGTGCTCATCCTAGTGCTCAGGGGTAAAGTCGATGAGGCTGTGGTANNACCGGCTAATGCGTTTAGCCAACCGCCTGTTGCCTAATAAAGCCAACTTACCATCTTCCACTCGCAACTTATGCCTTGAACACCTCGTGGTGAAGTGCCTAGAAACTCAAAAAAGACATCCACGCCCTGAGGTATCTACCTCTTATCGCCAAATGGCTGCGCGCACATTCACAAGATTGATTACACCTTTAAAAGATCCCCTGGAAATACAAGAGCTGCATAAATTTTTTTTAACACGCATGGCCTCGCTTATCGGAGCTAAACATGCGACCTTTGTTGTTTTAGGAAAAGCCTTGCTCGATCACACTGTTGACCCGAAGCATCCTCAGCGAAAAGCACTCAAATGGCTGACAGATAAACAAACCATTGACGCGCGATTTTTTGAGGCTTTTCACTGCTTCGCCTTGGAGTTAAATCCCAAACTAGGCGCACATAGCGCTTTTCAAAAAGCAAGCTTTGAGCTCGATATCCCGGAAATACAGGATAAAGAAAAAGAAGAAAAAAGCTATTTAGAGTGCCCTACATCGACCCCCAAGATTTCTACAGCATGGAAAATATGTCGACAGCACGATTTTTCAGAAAAGTTGGAATTGACCAAGAGCGCCATCTTATGGCTTATTGATCATATACCCATAAGCGGTAAAGAATCGCACACACGCTTGTCCAACCACTGTCAATTCATCACTCAGGGCCTGCTGGAAGGGGAAAAGCGCCTGTGTGCGCTTTCAGAAGAGGAGCTGTTTTTTATAGCCGACAATTTACTGCACTCCATTGAATTGTTATCAAAGGCGGTGCGTACAGATACGCTTAATGAAGCTTTCCGCCTTTTCTCTATGGTGGCCAATAAGTCTGCTCTTCAAACAATTTGCTTTGAGCGCATCCAACATCCAGCAAAGAGAGAAATTTTAGCTCAGAAACAGCTTAAAATTGCGACTGCGCTGCTTCAAGACTTT
Source organism: Parachlamydiaceae bacterium (assembly GCA_003164155.1). Taxonomy (GTDB): domain Bacteria; phylum Chlamydiota; class Chlamydiia; order Chlamydiales; family Parachlamydiaceae; genus BOG-1457. The sequence continues at coordinate 1,928 of PLSG01000270.1, forward strand.
CTGCTCCGGCGAGCTAAAAATGCTTCTAAAAGTAGCTCTCAAGAATCCACTTTCAAAGCGATACATTTCCTTACACATTTTCTGCTTAGCTTAGATCTTAAAAGCGGCGAGGCTTATCAGCTTACGCTTAGAGCTATCGCTTTCTTGCCAAGAAATCCTCCGCATGCATTGGAATACCCAGAGGTGGTAAGCATCTTAAGCAGGCTATGTGCACATACCGAAGGAGCCTTGCGCACCCAAGCACTGCGCCAACATTGCGTTTTAAGGGCAATTAAAGAAGGCATTCATAATCCCAGTGGTGAGCATTTATTTGCAGCTGTTCAATTGTGCGGCGCGCTGATTGCCCATCGCTTGATCATCGCCAATTGTTGGCAACCGGTGGAGGAAATCATCTGTTTACTACTAGGCAGATTAAAAGTAAACACGGCTAAACCAAACCCTCTAGATCTGTATAAATGGCTAATTGTCCCTTTAGTAAATACGCAGGCCTTGCTGGACTTCCGCCCCCCCGCACGCACTACCTTCCTCAAATATTTAGCAGACATAACTCCCCAGAGTGAAGAGTGGTTGCCTCTGCTTTTACCTGCTCCAAAAGATCTTATGGGCTATTATGTGGGCATGGTACAAGTGTATGGTTATGATATAACCAAATCCCAAGCACTTAAGTGGCTAAAGAACCTACCCCCTCTTTCCGACTCCGATGCGATGCTTAAGAATTTGTACAGCCGATGTCAAATTGGGCTGCGCATTAAGTCCAATGACCGCAAAAACTTTCCGAAGGTTTTCAGATTGTACTTGAAGCTAACTCCGGAGGAAAAGGGTGAACTGCTCCCTACCCTGGTTCAGGGCCTAGTCGAGCTATCATCTATAACAGATTTTAATCCATTTGCCAGCGATTCTCTTTTTGAAAGCTTTGCCAAAGTCTTTCTGCCTTTTGTAAAAATGCTTATGGAGGCCTTATCCACCTTCTCCGTCGAAATTTCGGCCGGCTGCAACGCCTCATCTGCTGCGCCTTGCTCCTTGAGAATAGCTGTCGCTATGCCCTCGTCGCAAGTCGCACCATCTGAGACGTCTCCCTCAGCCAAAATTTTGACCGAAAAGTTGAACAAGGCCCTTATGGAACTTAAAATACCGTGGGATTTTAGAGGGGAAATTTTAATTAGTGCCTTCGAAGAAACTTTAAGGGGGATTTTTGCCTTTTTTGAGCGATTCCAAGAAACTCCTGAATGTAAAACTTTCTGTGCACTCCATCTACAATTTATGGAAGGACTATCAGGTATTTGCTCAAAACCTTTTTTAAATGAGCACTTAATTCCATGCTATCTCAAATATTACACATTAGAATTATCTCAAGCTGATAAAAAAATTGCGCTGGAAAATTTAATTGCCATTTATGAAGACGAGGAAGGTAAATGCAAAGCAAGTAAATTGTCTGGGAGTGATTCCCAGCTCCCGCATATATGGTATAAATTTTTCGAAAAAGAATCCTGTTTTGCTGGTGATTTAATTAAAGATAATATGGAAATGGCAGATTTTAAAGCTCTTGGCAGCTGGATAAATAGCCTGATTAAATTAGGAGGATGTATACCTATAGCTATGGCGGAAAACCTTGGTTGGAT
>PLSG01000214.1 GCA_003164155.1 Parachlamydiaceae bacterium
AAACGGCGAAAAAGGGCTTGGGCGCGTGCATAATCTTTCTTTAAGAGATAGAAATTGGCTAAAAAGAATGCCGCGGCAGTATCGCGGGACGAGACCATACCGTTTTCATCTACGTCGTAGACAAAGTATTTATGCGCTTCGGGCATTGCTGAAGGGAGAAAAATTTTGAGACATTCCACTTTTGTAGAAAGAGAGCCGCTCTCTACACTCAGGCATTTTTTCGAAAGCAAGGCCTTCTTTTCTCCCCGCTCATTTTCCAAGAGCAAAAACTGCGCAAAGTCGGCAAAACCGCGCACGCCTTGCCTTTCAGCCATAAAATAACCCTGCATTTGCACGCTGCGGGCAATCGTTTTTCCCTCAAAAAGTTCAATTTTAAAGTCTAATTTCAGCCTGGGCATTTCGATGTATTGCGGGGCGTTATGCGCATCTGTCCACACATGCACAAAATCCAGATCTTCAAAAGGCGCTAAAAAGCGATAGGGAGAGGCATTGGGTTCATCAAAATATATGGGAGCCAGTTTTAAAGTCTGCGGTGCATCACCCTTTTCAATCGCATAGACATATTCTCCCCTTTGGGATCCTTGGGCTATGACCACCCTGTGAGTGATATGCGCTGAACGCTTCGACAGCATCAAAATCTCATGGCTGCTGGGCGAGAGCCAGTGGGTTTTTTCTGTAGTCAAAATTTCACTGCCCAGGAAATTGAGGTTGATATGCTCAAGCGGCAGCCTTGCAGGCTGCGCTTTTACATGCAATAAGCTATACCAAGCATCCTTTTTAAGCTCTTTTAAGATCACGAGACCACCATTTCTCCAGGAAATACGCACTTGGCCTCCCCATTCATCGGTGAAGGCAAATACGCCTGGGGCTAGGACCACAACTTTGTAATCGATACGCGTAAAAATGGTTCCAAAGAGTGGATCGGCCAAGATATCTTGCGGCAACAATCCAAACTTCTTATCTTTGATATACAGTGTGAAGTCGTCCAAGCTTAGGCTGTAGTGCCCTTTGTTTCCAGGGCTATCTCCAACACATAGGGCTGTTTTGTGCACATTCCAGTGCACGGGGTTGTGCTCGCCAGCGACTTCTTTAAGCATTTTTTTCAGTAACCCATTCCTATCGGCCCCGTTTTTCAAGGCTTGGATGATTTCCTCTCTATGCTGCATCCCCACCTTTTGGGCTTCAAAATCCAAGTGGTGGTCGCGGCTTTTCTGGCCAATGGGATAAGCCCTCAAAAAGGCCAAGGCAGCCAGCATGTCTTTTAGCTGCAGATTAGTGAGCGTTTCTGTCTGCTGGGAAAATCCATAGAGCTGCTGGCGCAAGACGATGCCCCGCTCTTCCGTAGTAGCAGCCAGCCTCAGCAAGTCGTCGCAAATGGCTTTGTCTTGAAAATCTTGAGATAGTACCTTCTGCACTTCCTCGAGGATTTTATAGCCCCCTTCCACAGTCATGGAAGCGCCATACGGCTGCAATAAACTCGCCAGCTCCCCTTTCAGCAACTGCGCCAAATAGAGGAAAAAGACAGAACCTCTGACTTCTCGCTGGTTTCTAAAATATGCATAACCTTTTCTAGTGAAATCGGCCAACACGTGGCCAAATTCGGGACTTTCGGTCAAAAGAAGCAGCAGGTGGTCGCCTCTGAAGATCACCTGTTTGCATAAAATCTGATAATCCCGCTCCCTGAGTTTGGATAAATGCGTCGTAAAATACGCTAGGGCTTTAGTCACCAGCACTTGCCTAGGAAAGATGACCGAGTGGGCAGCCATACCAACGGCAGCCATACTATTTATTATGAGCTCTTTCGACGAGAGGGTAGACCACTCCGCGAGAAGCACATCCAATTGCTTTTCCGAAGAGACGGTGGCACACTCGGCGGTAAGGGCATTCAGTTTGCGAAATTCCCTGGCTGTCCATTTCACCTGCCCTTTAGCTTTTGGTCTATTCCCGAGGGCGTCTGCATATTCGGAAAGTGGCTGCATGAGCTTCTCGTCCAAATGATCCTGAGGCATCACCCATGCATATGGATACAATCTCTCTTCGTAATGGGGAAAGAAATGCACTTTGTTCGACAAAATATCCAAAGCCTGATTGCAGATCTCCCATCCGTCGGTTACTCGACTTGCCACAAGCTTAAAGACCGGCTTGTTTTTATATCCCCGATACAAATAGTTGCACAGCAAAGCATGCCTTTTCAGATGGCAGAAGGGTTCTGGCAGGGCTTTACCAGATAAATCGGTTTTAGCATGCGCTATATAGGCCATCTCAGATTGATTCTTTAGTTCTCTTGGAAACGCTTTGATCAGTTTGTGCTTTATCTGCGGATCTTGCACAAATTTCTGGAGCATGCGATCTTCTATTGAAAGAAACGCTCCCTCCTTAAGCTTGACTGTGGGATAGGTTGCATATAGCTCACCAAAAAGACCACTGGGAGAAAAGGCCTTAAAATACTGCCTTATCTGCTCGGCCGCATGCCTCTGAGGGGCATTATAAAGATTGCGATCGCCCCTAGCCGGATGGCCCATCTCTTTGAAAGCTGAATTAAATAAATATATGCAAGCTAGATTTGTGTTGGCAATATCTTGTCCAATTTCTTTCGATAGGCAGGCCAGCCGGTGCTGTATGGTCACCCCCTTGGTGAGGCATAAAATATGATCTAGGCATTTGCCGGGAAAAATGGCAGCTTCGTGCTGATACACATTCAGCAAGCTTTCGCTGATCTCCACTAAATGCCGCATGCACAAGCTCACCTGCTTATCAGTCTTACTCTGCGCAAAGCGCTGCCAAAAATCAGATTTATTTTCGGGCATAGGCAGCTGTGCAAACAGCTGGTGGATGGAGTGCACCGCCTCGCGCTGATGGCCAGCTTTAAAAGCTCCTTCACAGATCTTTTGAAAAGCTTGCAAGTGAGGCAATATATTCTCCAGCGTAAAATCCCATTTGACCGGCAAAAGCACAACGCCTTGCGCGGCAATTTTATGCGTTCCCCCTTCGAGTTGGCCCTTCAAAAGGTTTGGCGTAAAAAAGTGTCCGAAGGCAGCGTTGGTCATTTTATGCAAAACTACCACCGGGGCATTGACGTAGTGTTCCGCTTGATGAAGTTGGGTGCATTTTTGCACATGCCCCGTCACGTCATGGCAGAGTTGCGCCGCAGCGGACAGCTCTTCGAGCGCGATAACACCGCTCTTTTGCCAATCAAGGGCGTAACGGCTAAACTGCTCGGCACTTTTTTTCAACAGCAGGCGGCCGCTTTCATCCCCTTTGCAGAGGTTTACATCGGCATAGTCTTGGAAGAAGTCAATTAGCGATTGCCTATGCGCTTCGAAGAGGATCCTCTGATATTCCGGCTCGCTAACCGCCTGTCTCAAAAAAACTAAAAGACCGCTCCACGCACAGATTCCAGAGTGCTGCGGAGCTCTAAAATCCTGAAGGGACCCCATGCGGGCCACAACTTTTCCACCTAAGGCAGATACCATGCCTATATATATATCGTCCTCGTTGAAATTGGTGACGTCCCGACTGCCTTGATTGGCATCGGGATGCAAGACATAAACCTGCATTTCAAAAATAGCCCGCAAAAGGACGGGTTGGAGCAGGTTTTCGGCAGATATATCCTGGACTTCCAAAACCTGTGAATAAAGATCTTCTCCATTGAGGGTAATTTTAGGATGATATTTCTCTATTCCCGCACCGGAATTGCAGATCTCCATCTTAAAGTATGTCGGTGACGTTCTGGTGACACGATAATAGATAGAATGACCAGAGGGAGATCCCACCCAACCTCCCGGAATAATAAAACTTTTGCCAANNCCATTTTAATCACTTCACGTGAAAATTGCTGGCACTTGACTTCATCAAACTTTTTGGTGTCTACTCCCTCAAAGCAGGCATTTAGTCTGAGGGCGGCTTGGCATTGCAAGGCCAATTCCGCACATTTCGATTGAGAGTGCACAGAAAACCGCGCCGAGTTTTGAATGCATTTGGCGAGCAGTGCTTGCAGATAAGTCAATACTTGTTTAAAGGAATTTCCCTCCAAGCCGGTTCCTTGGACAAAAAAATCGCCATGGATATGAGCAAATAACCCCTTATCTACCTCTTTCTGCCAAACGTGCGCTGACCAGTCTTTGCAAGGCTCTGGCACCACCCCTTCATTTTCGCGCAAGCGTACCTGCATGGCATCTTGTGCGACAATTCGCGGCATTTGCAGCAAAGCGGCAGGTTGCATGCCCGCGCGCGCGCGCAAGGGCATAAAAGAGGGGGAGGGTCGCCAGAAAAAAATGATCCTATAAGCCAATTGCCCTATGCGCTTAATCAAGTGGTAAAGAAAATCCCCCGTGGCCTTGAATGCACTGCGCATCCACACAAAACCGCGTACAGAATTTCCACGGCTGACATGTGCGGATAAAACAGGCGGAGCAAGTAGGCTGGAATTAATGGCCGGGGAATGGCTTTCTATAGACATCGTAAAACACTCCATGGATTTTTGGCGAAAGCTAGAGCATACCCCCATTTCATTAAGATTGTATTAAGAAAAAGCTCTACGCCTTGCGCTGGCGGTCCTTTAAATCCACACGCGCTATGCTTTTTAGGTGCTTCAAGTGGACGTCGATTGAACTTTGGTAGGCATCCAGCTGATCGTTTGACGGCGGAGTGGCTACTGTAGCTTTATAAAGCGCAGCTAACTCATTTACCAGGGATGTAAAATCTGTGGTTTCACATAATTTTGCGAGGTGGTCCAGATCAAAGCCTATTCTAATTTCACGATTTGCTCTTTTCTTAGCATCCCACACAGTTTTCTTTTTGCCTGCGCATAGAGTTAAAAGATCGTCTACAAAATAATAACCAACTTCTTGAAAAAGAGCCTGCTGAACTTCTTCCGCTTCTTCTTTAGAAAACTCTTTTTTATTTTCCAGTAACTCACCGCGCCTTCCCAGCAAAGTTAAGGCGGCAATAAATTTAAACTGGGGATGCGCGGCAAATACAAGATCTCTTAAGCACAACGCACCGGAGGTTTTTAACGCCTCTTCGGATAATGACTTCTCCATGTTATCTATTCTTTGAGCCATAGCATCTATAACAAGTTCGCTATCAAAACAACAAGGAGGAAGCAGCCGCAATCTTGACTTGGTCGTGGGGTGGGAAAGATAGACTTTTAACTTTTCCATATGGAATTTTGCGTTAACCAATTCCGTTTTGATCAAAGTCCGCTCACTTTCATTCAAATTTTGATAGCTCTGTGGTAGGGCGAGCAGTCCGGATCGATAGGAGCTTCTCAAATTATCTCCCCATAAAATAACCCCATTGGAATGAGGCAAACTTTGGGCATTGTCAAAAAAACGAAAGTTACCTTTTTTATTCACCATGATATTTCTCGCATGCGCATCAAACATGCCAAAGATCAATGTGACAAGCGTGGCCTGGATGCATGGCGCTTTGCTGATCGCGACCAGCTTTCCAGACATCATGCGGCTTCTCGGGTCAAGCATGAAAGTCCTTAAATTGACACCGAGAGCTTTTATCTGGATGTTTCCTTTTGAAATTGTTTCAACCTTGACGGGCTTTAACTCTATCCCGCGGCCAGGCAATGTTTTCCATTGCATGCGCTTTTCGGCAAGAGCTTTAATGGATGCGCCTTCAGCGCTCTGAATTTTAGTTTCCGGGGCATTAGTACCAAGCTCGCTATCGCTGATGACTTTATCCTGATATTCAGTTTCCTTAGGTTCAGTCACTTGGCTTTTGATAAACGCTTCAAAAGAGCCCGTAGCCGCAAAATGCTTTTCAACGCCCATGACCACAGCGATATCCCACATCAGTCTTTCCATCATGCAGATGGGTTCAGCACCTTGGTCAGTAATTTTAAAGTCGGTCACGCTTTGTTGGGTTTCGTGTATTTTTGCCGGGCGCATGTGCGTAGAGGTGAAGTCTATTTTATAATAAGCGACAGTTTCTGTAGGCCTTTCGGAGTGCTGGAGGGCCGATACAAGGTATGTTTTTGATTTCTCCGTTTGCTCTATCCAATCCTTTTGCCATACTAAGCTATTGGCCATGCGCTTCAACCGCATGAGTCTGCTCTGCATAAGCAAGGCCGGAGATAGCAAAACAGCTTGGCTAACCTTCTTATCTATTTCATGGGAAGCGTGGCCACTCATAGGCGTCTTTGCTTCCGTAGTAGCCTCTTTTCCATCCCCAAAGGAGGAAGTTAATTCGATGATATCGGTCAAAAGCCTAGTGTCAACTATACTCATACCCCTCCCTTCATAGTTAAAAACTTCCACAAGGATACACTTTTTATAACATTCAAGTCAATAAAATACTTTTAACAAACTAAATCAGAACATCAAGCACATTAAATTAAACTTTACATTTAATTAAGATAGCGCACAGAATAATATTAAGCACATAACGATAACCAACAACACTAAAACATTAGTTTGCAAATAGCAATGGAGGTCTTTATGAATCCTATAGTACCAAAAACTGATTGGTCGGGAAATGATCAGACAAACATTGAAAAGGACAGCAAAACAAAGAAGTCTCTGATCTCGGAACATACAAGCACGGACACATCCATTGCCAAAAGAGCTGTATCTACCACACTTAAGCCTGGTATGCCAAAACACTCCGTCGACAAGGCCACGCTTTCTATATCATCTTCCACTCCACCAGTAGACGCCGAAGCCATGGCCAAAACCATGCGAAGTTCTATGAGCAAGACCTCCTCTTCAAAATCTCTTTTTCTCGAAGATGGCCAGGTAAGCCAAGCTGTATTTGAGCGCATTGTCCCCCAAAAAATTCTAGCTGCCATAAATACGTTTAAAGACTGGAGAGGATCTTCCGATTATTTTCATGATTTTGATCTCTCGCTTATTGATGATTTGATCGCGGCTTTTGAAAGAGGCGAAGTTAATTCAATTGTGGGCAGAGATGGCGTTATATATCCCAAAATAGCGTTTAGTTCTATATTCGAAGAGCATCTAACTAAACATTGCGAAGATCTCGAAAAGGCTCAGATCATTGCTTCAGCCTTTGATAAGCATTTCGCGGGAGCCAATCTTTCCTCTCACGACAAGAAAACATTTCAAGACAAGCTGGTCAAATATGTGGATTTTATTGGATTTAATCAAATCAATATTCAAAAGATACTCAAAAAATCTCCCGCTATTCAACATATAGTTGAGCGACATCCACATATCTGGAAAAAAAGTATTGGGCCTTTTTTAGCACAATCTTCCGCAGAAATGGGCAAATTAGCGGCAGAGGCGGCAAGCGGCGTGCCTGAAAAAGACCGAGTTCAAGCCCTGCAGCCCGTGATTACCACGACTTCTTCGGGCGGAGCGCACATTTCCATCTCAAATGTGATCAAATCATCACTGGAAGCGCGGGGTATTACCCCAGTGGTGGTCAATAAAAGTGACTTGGAAGCCGTCGACAAGCTTTCAAGATGCATCGGAATTCCCCGCAAGGATCTTTTTAATAAAATTTCCCAGCAATCAGGCCAAATGGAATACGGTAAAAAATTAAAAATACTAGACGATCACCTAGGAAGATTTATTCCCGATAGAAAGATGCACAATTTTCGCCAGAAAGTGGGAGATTCCAAACTCATTGTCTCCACATCCCATCACCCTGAAGATGTAAGATTAGTGGCTGAAAAAGACGCGCGGATCTGTTTTCAAATCTGTGATTATGGGTATCTTCCTGATAAGTTCTGGAAAATCAGCCGGACCATTTCCAGATACGACTTAAGTGGCATCGTCTTGCATGTCCCCTCTGAGAAAAGCACTTTACGAGTAAAAAAGGGGCATCTCGCTTCTCCCAAAAGCGCACATCTTGGAAGGGCACCCAGCCCTAAGACAGTGCGGCCAGAAAGTCCTGAAAGTACCACCAGCCCGGATGCAGAATCTTGGAAAAGCACCTACACACACTTTGTGCGCACCTTCCGCTACCCCGTACACGCGGCTTTTTCGCATGAGATCGAAGATTCTGGTTTGCCTAAAATCAAGGCAGATTTTGGATTTCGCTCCTCGGCTAAACTCTGGGTGATGACCATGGGCAGTCAAGGCGTGGGGGGAATTTTGGAAAAATACATCGACCAGATAATCGACGGTGTAAAAAAAGATATCGTGCACAGCACCGCAACCCCCCTAGATATAGCCATTCTTTGTGGGGCTAATGAACAAATGCGCAAAGATTTGAGAGAATACTTCGAGACTAAACTCTCAGAGGCCGCTCACGGTGATCCCAAGCTCTTAGCAGACCTTAGAGGTTGCCTGAATTTTCATCCCTTAGCAAAATTGCCCTTGGAAAAGGTTGCTCAATTGGGAAAAATTAGCGATGCTTTTTTAAGCAAACCGGGAGGAGGCACAGCCGCTGAGGCTTTGATTGGGGAATTCCCCATGGTCATTCATCGCGAAGAGCGTCACCCTTGGGAGTTTGGAAATATTGACGAATTATCCGAAGCTGGGGCGCAAGAAATCCGCCCAGGGGAGAGTTTTTATGAAAAGGCTAAAAAAGCTCAAAAGATACGCTCCCCCAATCCACTTACTAACCCGGAGGCCTGCGTAGATTATGCATTGGAAGCTCTTTGGCGCTTGGAGCAGGCGCGCGGCAAATTGGCAGAGGCCTTGCCTATGCTTGCGGCTAAGCAAAAATCTTCAATGCGAAAATCTTCAGAATCAGATAGCCCTTCGCTGAGTAGCTCTTCCTCGAGTCCTTCCTCCAGCTCTTCTTCCAGTCCTTCCTCGAGCCCTCCGCTTGAGCAGCTCTCCACCTAAATCCTTTAAGAAGGCTATGAGAGCGATAGACCAAAGGCATATCATACATAGCTAAACATGCCTGCTGC
>PLSG01000402.1 GCA_003164155.1 Parachlamydiaceae bacterium
TTCTTTGCGCTCTTTTGCGGCAATTTCTATTCCTTCCCATTTTTATTTTTACTTTTCCCCCATCCCATTCCTGGCTAAACGCCACTTACCAAGCTCATAGGCTTGTTTTTTTTATTTACTTCCATCTGCAATAAGCGTATGCTTTTGCTTTTTTTATACAATATGAAGGAAATATTTATGTTTAAAAAGCTGTTTACTTGTGGATGTCTGTTGTCTATGTGTCATATGTCCGGAGTTCTTGGCGCTAGCGCTCATCAAACTCGCTCTCTATCTTCGGTGGAATGTGCCTCACAATTAAAGCCATGCCTGATGGCCATTCAAAAGGTGCCTGAAGCTAGGCAATTAATCGAAACCGTGCAAAAGGAAGGCTGGGTTCGCGTGGTTGTGAACAATACGCACCTTTCGAACCAATTTGGCGCTTATTGGGATGGCAGCAATCGCACGATTGCCATCAGCGTCACCTCAGATAATACTCAGGGAGATATTATCGCCTCGATTATTTTTGAGTTGCATAACGCCAGCGTGGATTCCAAATTTGATTATTTGGACAGTTTGGCAGCTGCTGGACAGATCGATCGGGAAGGCTATATCCGCGCGGTGGAGTATATAGAATTTCAAAATTCAATTAGTGCGCACAATATAGCTGAGAAGGGGATTAAAATGGGGGTTTTTCCAGTGAGAGCCCGCTTGCATGTCTATCGCAATTTTGAAGAGCACTATTATTATCAACAAGTTGGGGGGCATTCAGCTTACATCGGAAAGAACTTTGACATGGTAGCACCCAAATACAATAAGGGTTATGCGGTAAGAGCGGCTTCTCCTCGGTCTATTTGAGAAGCTTAAGTGTAGATTCAATCTCACTCATCGCCTCATGGGAGCGCTCGTTGTGCTTTAGGGCCTCCATGAGGATTTCTAGCATTTTTTTTACCGTGGCGGAATCGGTTATATGGAGTTCGCAAAATCCATACAAATGATAATGGGTAAAGGCTGCATCAAAATGTGCAAAGGCCTTCAGCATTGACGGGCAACCCACTTTATGAAAGCTGATGTCTATTTTGGGGATTTCAGTGCGCTTTTTTACCATCTCGATTTTGGAAATCACCGAGGAGGAAAATTTTTCTGTGTTCCAAAAGGTGTACTCTTTTTTTGATAAGTCCCAATCGATTGAGCCTTGCTTTTTTTTAATAAGCACGTTCAGCTCTTTGGGCATGTGTGGAAATTCGCCTTCGAGCGCTGCGGCAAATGGATTGCTTAGCTCTGCCTTGACTTTTTGGTCTGCTTCTGCCTTTTGTTCCGCTTTTTCTTCACCGGAGATGGCAGAATGCACCGTTTGAGGTGTCTTCGGAACAAAGGCTGTGGGGGTGAGAGGCGTAAACATACATGACCTTATTTTACCGAAAGTTTAAGATGCTATATTCTGCAACTAGGCATCCTCACTCGTGTTTCCCAATCTCCTTTTCTTTTATACGCCTTATTCTATCTTTTTCCATGAGCTCTTTCAGCTTGTTTTCGATCTCGGGAAGGTTCAGGTAGTGCTCTTCGAGGCCCTTTTTTGGGGAGGGGGGAGTATGTCTGGAACGCAGCCATAAGACGTTGGCTAGATATAAAATGGCAATCACCGCAATTGCCAAGCCCATGATGGCGGCTAGATGCAAAAGCAAGTCTGTGGTGTCGGTGCTATCCATACATGCTGATCCCATTTTTGCCGGTTTTTAACTTGTCCTTTGGCCGAATCAATCCTTGCAAGGCCGCATAGACTTCCTCGACGCTGATGCCCGTCATACAGCGGAAATCAATTGGACATATGCGTTTATAACAAGGCGAGCAGGCCGTATGTTTGTGGATCACTTTGCCTTTATAGCTATAGGGACCGGTTTTAACGTCACTAGTCGATCCAAAGAGAGCCACTAGAGGAGTGCCAAAAGCTGCGGCAATGTGCATGGGACCGCTGTCATTGGTTAGAAAAGCCGAACAACTTTTGATGAGAGCCATAAGTTCGCGCAACCTTGTCTTGCCGGCCAGGTTGATCACTTCTTCGGGCATGCCAAAGCATATTTCATTGACCAGTGAGGCACCTGTGGAATCTCCAAAAAAGACTACTCTCACATCGGGATGTTCGATCAGTTTTAAAGTGAGCTCTTTGAAGCGCTCAGGTAGCCAGCACTTGGCAGAACCATAGGCAGCACCCGGATTTATACCCACCACAATATGTCTGTCCGTAATGCCAAACTCGGCTAGGATAATGCGGGCAGCTTGCATTTCTTCTTCGATGAGGTAGAGTTGGGGGGGGGTATTAGATACAGGTATGCCCAGAGGTTCTAGCAGCATTTTATAGGTGATCACAAGGTGTTGCTTTTCCTTGTCGATTGGAAAAGACACGGCTTTATTCAAAAGCCAGCTGCGGAGATTGGCCGCATAGCCTAGGCGATTTTTCACCTTGCCCCGCCAAAACCACCAGGCGGAAGAAAAAGAGTTGGTCAAGAGAATTCCCAGATCGTATTTTCCCAGCTGCAAAGGCTCGATGATAGTGGTCCGGTGGGCTTGGTGCACCCAGCCGCTTGGGCGCTGAAAGGCTACGATCTCATCGATATGTGGGTCTTGTTCCAGTAAGGGCTTGACGTTGGACTGACACATTGCCGTAATGGTCGCTGTCTCGAATTTTTGGCGCAAATCGCGTAGGATGGGGGTGGCCATCACTGCATCTCCCAGCCAGTTTGGCAGGCGCACGAGGATGTTTTTTGGGGCGACTTGGGGCCAGGGGGCTGAATTTGATGGCATATTGACCATGACGAATGGAGTTTGGGGGACTCTTTTTAAGGACTAACATATAACCGCATTATAGAGATATACT
>PLSG01000521.1 GCA_003164155.1 Parachlamydiaceae bacterium
AACCTAGTACGTTGTTAAGGTAGAATTGATAGGTTTGGCCTGTGCATATCTTAAGCTCTGGAGGCGGTAGGGGTGAAGTCAATGCTATTGAATTAAAATTATATTTTGCTTTTTTCCATAAACCCCGGAGGGGTTACATCTGCAAGCCCAGGGTGAACATGCCGCGAAAGCGGCAAGTTCACCCTGGGTAAATTAGAAAAGATATAAAGCCCCGGAGGGGCGACATCTGAACAAGCAAGATTTGAAGAATTGTGGTGGATTTGTAAATTCTAAATTTGTCAAAATTTGTATTTAATGGTTCGTTAGATAGATGTCGCCCCTCCGGGGCTTTATCTCTTTTTTGAGGGATTTAAAGCAATGCCAGAGCGGCTGAGCCCACGAGGCCAGCATTGCCAGATAACTTGGAAAGAACCACCTCTACGGCGGCAGCTGACTGGGACAACCCCTTCTTCTTAATTCCCGCTTCAATGTGCGAGACGAGGATGGGAGAAAGGCCTTTGGAAACTCCCCCTCCCAAAAGAAGCATGCGGGGATTAAATGTATTCACTAAACTGACGCAGCCCGCCACCAACGCCTCCAAAGCAGCATTGATGATTGTTTCGGCCAGCCTATCGCCCTCAAAAAAAGCTTTTACCACCTTCTCGGCAGTGATCGAGGCCAACTGTCCTTCGGCCGATTTAAGCAACTGCGCTCCAGCTGCGGGATCTTGCTGAACAGCTTCTCTAGCTCTTTTGGCAATGGCCCATCCGCTGGCAAAGGCCTCCAAACATCCGCTATTTCCACATGAGCAGGCCGTCTTGCCCATCCAGTCGATAGTTGTATGCCCAAGTTCACCGGCTGAATTGCTATGGCCTAGCAGCATGTGGCCGCCGCTGACCACTCCCCCGCCAATCCCTGTGCCAATAAATAAGCACACTAAGTCCTCGCAGCCAGCGCCAGCTCCATACACCCACTCTCCCATGGCAGCTGCGCGCACATCGTTGGTCACATGCACTGGTATATTCAGAGCTTGCTCCAGCTTCTTTTTAATGGGCACATCGCGCCATTGGAGGTTAGGCGCAAAAGACACACGGCCTGTGGCGCGTTCAATTTGCCCCGGCACACCGATTCCCAGACCTAAAGCAGGTGACACCGCATCGGCAATTAGTTGTTTGGCGGTTTCTTCAATTTGCGCCATAATGTAATCTGGATGGCGATTGGCATGGGTATAGCGCACTCTTTGATGCACGTTGCCCAGCATATCGACATGCCCGATCTCCATCTTAGTGCCGCCTAAATCCACACCTATAGCCCAGTTTTGATCATGCATATTTCACAACCTAGTTTCTACACCGTGTCTGATTTTAATTTGCAAGGGATATTCTTTCTTACCTATTTTCACTTTGCCCTGTAATAAGTACTCATTTTTGAGCTGATAGATCAGCGCATTGCTGCGGCTCCAAGAAACTTGCCCTTTTACTGTACAGGAGTAAACATAGGAGATTTTGTCTTGACCAGAGGCCTCCCCTTCGACCAAAGTCATGCTTTGCTTATCCATTTTGCCACTGATATTTGCCGAAACGTCTAAGGGAGTGATGGAAGTGATCGTATAGTCTAAGGCCATAGGCTGTTTAAAGGCCGAACCATTTGCAGTTTGGGCATGATATTTTGCACCGTTAACTAAATCCTTTCCAGCTAACACAAAGAGGTGTTGAAAAAGTTCGCCCAACACAGGTTCGATCTTCAGCCCTTGCAAAAGCGATGACCCACTGAGTAGTTGCTGCACTTCAGGGTTTTCGACCTGCACCTGAAAGGCATTCTCGAAATGGAGGTTGACTGGACGATCGACCAGCTTGGGAATTTGAGCAAATTCTGCCTGAGAGTTTTCATCCGGACGGCTGGAATCGAAAACAAACTCTTTATCGCACAGTATGAGATCGGCATAATATCTTTTTAAAACAAATGTCACATCGGCCGGGGGCTGCAAAATGGAAGCATTAAGCCCCTCTCCAGTCTTGGATTGCAATGTCAGGTCAGCCCTAAAGGTCTGCGAGGCATCCACACAAATGGGATCTTTTTCCTCGGTTTGTTCGATTTCCACGATGACTTCATTTCTATGTGCCACCGTGACTTGCGGTACATACTTAAGCCTCACCCCGGTTTCTTGTGCAAAACTGCATAGGGGAAGAATCCCGGCAACTAGCATCGGCAATAGTCTGTACATCGCTATCTCTCTCCATTAATTCGCTGGTTATTAGATCACTCTAAGAGGGCTAATTTCCATGATTTTGGCATGGTTTTGCCCTATTGGAATAAACACTTTACACAACGCAAAAAAAGAACTCAAGGAGGGAGTTGCATAAATCGAAAAAACAGCCTTTTGGAATTTTGCCACATCCTCCAATAAAGAAAATCAATCAATGAACTCTGCCCCTCATCTCATAGGTTTTCTATGTGCTTTTCTGGCGGTGACTTAGCCGCGGTGTTGGATTTGAGTTCGCGAAAGATTTTGCGCAGCTGTTGATCTTGCCGGTCGAGCTTCTCATGTATTTCAGCAATAGCTTCCGCGAGAGCTTTGTCAGCCGTGGGTATCGAGGCAGAGACCTTTTCAGAGGGGAGCGGCTCAGCTTCTTGTGGAATGTTGGCTGTGCACACACTCGTTCTGAGCTCTTGGTAGGCATCCACTATCTGCCGCTTCAATGTCTTTATAGTCGTGGGTTGCCCCTCCCCTTCAGCTACTTTTTCTGGCATTTCGCGGTGTAAAAAATTGTTGACCCAATGATTATTCGCGATCACCAGCCCGGAAATGATGGCAATAAACAATAGGATGAGTGTGAGCACAAGTCCAATCAAGCGTTTTAACACCAAAGCTATGGTGATGATAAAGATCACTATAGCCACACCCAACCCTAAAACTTCGCTCGAGAGCAAAGAGTCAAAAAATTCCTGCATACACACCTCGCATTTGCGTCAAATTCTACCTGAAGATTAATTTCTTTGTGTGTAACAGAATGCACCATTAACCGCAAGTGCCCCTTAGTGCTGATTTGCAAATAATTCCAGAAGACGCTACTATTGGGAAATAAAATTTTAATGGGCAATTTTAAGGAGCACCATGGCAGAACTCACCAAAGAAACCATCCAAAATCTCACCAAGCTGTGCAGAATTCCCTGCTCAGAGCAAGAACAGGCAGCTATCCTACAAGATTTACAAAAGATTCTTTTTTACACCGACCAATTGCAAGAAGTGGATACAGAAAATGTCGCACCTTGTGACTATGTTTTAGAAGACATGGTCAATGTCATGCGCGAAGATGTGACGGGTGAGACTTTGCCGCGAGACCTCTTCTTAGCCAATGCTCCTGCCCACACACGGGGATTGATCCGCATCCCCCCTGTGATGAATGCCACTCCTTAAAAAAAGCGCACCACCAAGCTGCCGAACGCGAGGCCATAGACGTCCTATGCATACTTTATCAGCAATTGCCCTCAAAGATAAATTTTATCGGGGAGAGCTCTCAGCCGAAGAAATCACCCTGCATTTTTTGCAGCGCATTGAAAAATACGACCAGCACATTGGCGCATTCCTGAATGTTTTCACACACAGAGCATTGCAGCGGGCGCATCAGCTGGACAAAAAGCGCGCAGCCGGCCAACAACTCGGGCGGCTGGCGGCCCTGCCCATAGCTATAAAAGACAACATTCATGTCAAAGGTGAGATCACCTCCTGTGCTTCGCGCTTTTTAGCAAATTATACCGCCCCCTTTGACTCCACAGTGGTGCGTCTGTTAGAAGCAGAGGATGCCATCATCATTGGGAAAACGAACTTAGACGAATTTGCCATGGGATCCACCACGGAAAATTCGGCTATGCACCCCACGCGCAACCCCTGGAACCTGGCTTGCATTCCAGGAGGCTCTTCTGGAGGATCTGCAGCAGCCGTATCGGCTAGATTATGCCCTCTGGCATTAGGCAGCGATACAGGAGGCTCTGTGCGCCAACCTGCGGCATTTTGCGGCGTGGTGGGCTTCAAGCCCACATATGGCAGGGTTTCACGGCATGGCCTGGTAGCTTTTGGGTCTTCATTGGATCAAATAGGACCGATAGCCGCCAACGCCTGCGATGCGGCTTTGGTGATGGAAGTGATCGGCAGACACTGTGAAAAAGACTCCACAAGCATACCTGAAGCGCCAGAGGAATACCTAGCCAAATTGCAAGGCGGCTTCAATGGGATGCAAGATCTGCGGGGCATGAAAATCGGCATCCCCTTTCATTTCTTGGAGGGGCTGGCTGAAGAGCCTCGGAGGCTCTTTCAAAACTCCTTGCAAATCTTCAAAGAGCTTGGAGCCAGCCTAGTGGAGATTGACCTCAGCCTCTTTAAATATGCGGTATCTGCTTATTACATCATCGCTACGGCCGAGGCATCCACCAATCTGGCGCGCTTCGATGGAATCCGCTACGGCAAACGCTCCGAAAAGGCTAAGAGCTTAAGCGAAGTGTACGACTTTTCGCGGGAAGAAGGATTTGGTCCTGAAGTCAAAAGGCGCATTCTGTTGGGCACTTTTGTGCTCTCTTCTGGCTACCAAGATGCCTATTACAAAAAAGCCCAAAAAGTGCGCTCTTTGCTCATCGCAGGCTATAAGGCCGCCTTTCAAAAATGCGACCTAATCGCCACTCCCGTGTCCCCTTCGGCGGCTTTCGAGTTGGGATCGACCAAA
>PLSG01000446.1 GCA_003164155.1 Parachlamydiaceae bacterium
CCGCGACCTTAGCATGACAAAAGTCAGGGAAGCTTTTGGCGCGGCCAAATCCGCAAATTCTACCTTGACAATGTTCTAGTATTCTCGCAGTAATAGCATTTATCTTTGAAAAGAGAGAAAGTTGTCAATAGGTTTTGTTTAGATGCTGTGGGCTCGGTTCAAAAGAGGATCACAACCTTTTTTAGGGAATCGCATCGGCGACTGAGCTGTGGGTATGCCGAGGATATATCCTTGGCATACCCACAATTAAGTCGCTCGAGACATGACTAAGCTTCTACATAGGCATCTTGGGGCAGGCTTTTCCCTTTCCAGGCAGCTAATAGACCAGGCGTGGGATAATAAAATTCGGGAGACAGTTCGAAGGGGGCATCCCCAGAGCTGAGTTGGCCTATCTGCGCAAAAGTATATGAGTCATAGGCTTGCAAGGCTTTTTGCACGGTAGTGATACTATCTTCGCCGGAAAAATTTTTTAGCGGGGCAAAGCACATTTCCCGCGGATACATCACCGTGGCAATGCGCTGCGCGGCACACAAGACATCAAAAATAAACCTCTCGCCCTTCCAGGCCATTTTTTGTGCAGCGTCATGCGTGAGTGCCGGCGCGTGTATATATCTGGCTGATTTCAACGCCATATGCAGAGGCATCATGGGAAACTGCTCAAAAGCCGCCTTGCCGATAAAATCCATGTTAAAGCAAAACAGGCTAATGTTGGCACAAGGGTGCTTGAGTCGTCCATTTGCACAGGCCAAACGCTCTTGCGACGGCAATTCAGTGTATTCGATAACTTCCGCCTTGCCGTGCCTTTGCACGACCACCCCCACGTTTTCCAATGGTGCTTTTCTTTCTACGCATTTAATGGTGACCTCTGCGTGGCTGAGGGCATGCGCTCCCAGTAGTTGTACATCAAAGGGATCTGCCAGACAGTTGTCGATTTGCACAAAGTTGACATAGCTCACGCCCTGGGCTTTCCAGTCGTCCCAAATGCCGCTTTTAACAAAGTGATAGAGTGCCGTTCCGTTGCCATCTGGTCCTCTGGCGAGAGCATGTGTAGACTCTAAACACAAATCACCCGCTGGGGTCATCAGCGGAAGCATGCCTTGGGTAAAAAAATAGACCTGAGAGGCATCAAGGCCAAAGAAGTTATGCCGTTTAAAATAAGCGCGCGTCTCAACCTCATTTTGCGGCGAAATCATAATGCTCAGCGGCAAAGGTTTCCCCGCAAGCTTACTTGCGGCGGCGGTCCTTTCTGCAAAGAGCTGAAAGAGTGTCTTATGTTTTATCAAAGAAATTGGAAAAAGACCTTTTGGCCCTTCAAAGCGCAGCCGCGTGCCTTGCCCACCAGCTACCAATAAGCAACCCATCTTTCCTTCCTTGAGAAGCTCCAGGCCGGCATTTTTAGCGCCATTCACAGCCTCGATCTTCGCATAGGCGAGCAAGGGCTCGACCTGCATATCATCTTTAGGCGGAGGATCGAGAATGAGCTTTCTTTGCTGCCNNTATCGATTTCGCCGATGTGGGAGAGAAGTGTGTCCTTCTGATTTTGATCGAGTATTTCCCAAAATTGCAGGAGATGGGTCTGCCCTATATCCTGCAATTTAGCGCGGGCCTGGTCGATGTTCAGCA
The DNA here is from genome assembly GCA_003164155.1 of Parachlamydiaceae bacterium. Taxonomy (GTDB): domain Bacteria; phylum Chlamydiota; class Chlamydiia; order Chlamydiales; family Parachlamydiaceae; genus BOG-1457. Next base: position 1,624 of record PLSG01000446.1, read on the forward strand.
TATGCGTCCCCCAAATTCCATAAGATGCCAAGTACAATTTTAAAAGAGGCTAGCACAGCCGAAAATTTAAACGCAAAGGCGATTTTTTTTTAACAGCAGCTTTATCAGAAGTTTTCTAGCAAAATTATGCCCAAAACTCTACAATCAATTTTTTAAACCAGTTCCTCAGGGTGGAAATGGACTAACAGGTGGTTACGCATGAAATTATCTCGCAAGTATTTAATGGCTTGTAGTTTATTTGGCATAGGGCTGATAGGGGCAGCTTATTACCTTTTCGCTGAAAAGCCCCTAAATGAGGTAGTGCAGACCACCCCGGCAGCTAATCCCGCTATTTCGGCCTTATTCACCTTCCCGGTCGNNTTGACCGAAAAGGTGAATAAGGCCGCTATTTCATATGCCACAGGATCCAATCCCAACCTAAATTGGACAGATAGAGGGCAAAATACCTATTCGATATCGGACCTCGAGCTTGCTACGCAAGTAAGAATCATTCTGAAAAACGCTTATAATGCCCCCTATGAAGAGGTCACAGTGGAAGTAAATAATGGCGTGGTAACTTTGAAAGGGAGTGTCTATCATGCATATGACAAAACAGAAATTGTACAAAAGATTCAAAATATAACGGGGGTAGAGAGAGTCGATGAAGAACTGAAGCTAAAATCCTATAGGTCACGGCATTAAAAAAGCATCACGAAAAAAAACATCTCGAGCGCACAAAAAAGGTATCGATGGAAAAACTTTGCGAAATAGCCCAAACACTTAAATTAGAGCAGATCAAGCGGCATATTTTTTTGTGCTGCAGCGAACTTAACTCCCAATGCTGTTCTTCACAAGCTAAGGAGCATGTCTAAGTGAGAAATCGCACTACGTGCGCATGACAATAGGGTTCTTTTCCATGCTTTTGGTAGTAATTTTGATGATACTCTTCCGCAGAGTAGAAGGCTCCAGCCGGGACAATTTCGGTAGCGACTTTCAAACCCCGGCTCTCTAAGCTCTTTTTCAGTTGTTGAGCCGTCTTTTTTTGTTCTTCCGCTAAATAAAAAATTGCCGAGCGATACTGGCTGCCTACATCAGGTCCTTGGCGGTTATGTTGAGAGGGATCGTGAATCTCGAAAAAAAACTTGCATACCGTTTCAAAATTTGTCAGCTTAGCATCAAAAACCACCTCGACAGCTTCGGCGTGTCCAGTTTCTTGGGCACAGACTTCTTGGTATGTCGGATCGACTGTATGCCCGCCGGTATAGCCAGAAGTTACCTTTATAACTCCTTTCAATGCTTTCATCAAATGTTCAACGCCCCAAAAACACCCACCTGCAAAAATTGCCCTTTCATAGCCCTGTGAAGTAAAAGTCGGTACAAATGAAAGCGATATTGAGTTGACGCAGTGCCGCACGCTTTTAGGGGTCAATCCTTCGTTAGAAAATACATGCCCAAGATGAGCTCCACAGCGCCGACATAAAATCTCGATCCTATGCCCATCGGGATCGGCCAGCCTTTGAACGGCCCCTTGGATCTCATCGTCAAAGCTTGGCCAGCCGCAACCAGACGAAAACTTATCTGACGATAAATACAAAGGCGCTTCGCATTGTTTGCAAAGGTAGATTCCCGGTTGAGTATGCTGCTCAAAAGCACCGCTACCAGGGGGTTCAGTGCCCTTTCTTTTGATCACGCGAGCTTCTTCTGGGGTCAATTCGCGGAATTTTTTCATGCCTTTAGCCTTTTGTGAAGAAACTTAGTCCTTTTTCAGACTATAGGATACTCCCCTTTTTTTGGAAAACTCAAAAACCTTTTCGGGCTTATAGTCTTCCCTGGAAGTCTATAATGCACTGCCTAGGAAATTTTAATTTCCTAAATTCGCTGACTGAAAAGTTGAACGAAGCGGCCTTATTCACCTGTACAGTGA
>PLSG01000390.1 GCA_003164155.1 Parachlamydiaceae bacterium
AGCCAAAGTTATGAAGGCTGGAGCATACGAAAATTAAGCTGATTTTTTACTTGCTAGTCCATGCCACCTAAATACGGTTCCTCCGGATTTAGGTGGCATGGACTAGCAACTTGGGTTCTAATCAATCCGACAGCACGATCCATCCTTCGGGAATGACATCTTGGCAGTTCAAACCAAACGCCTCCGAAACCCATTTTGGAGGGGTCACCACGATTTTTTCGGGATGGGGGTTAAGATAAGCTGCCCACCATGAAAAGCTTGAATTGCCGATGATGTTGTGCTGGCACATGCTCATCAGGTAAAGGTCGTGATAGTAAGGTTCGCCTTCTATGAAAACTACCTCCCGCGGTATCCCCATCAGCTCTTTTTTGCACAGTGCCATATCATTGGAAAAGACCAAAAATAAGGAATCTTGGGGAAACAAGGCCATGGCCTTTTCAATGAAAGCGCGTCCGTAAAAGGGATACAAATGCTGTTCGGGATCTTCTTTGAAATAAGAGCGCATATGCACTGAAACAGTGCAAGGGTGCCGCAGCAAGTTGCCGAATTTTTTTTGCAGGTAGGTTTCAATGGTGGTATGAGGGTGGAAGAGGGCGAGGATTTCGGACCTATGGCGCACAAAATATTTTTCCGATTGGAAAAATCCTTTGATGCGCATATCTGGATGATAGGGGATAGGCTGGTAGTTGTAGCAAGGCTCATTATAGACAAAAGAGATGGTTCTTTTTTTTGATAGCTTGGTTTTTAGGCGGAAAAATACTTTTTCCCGATTCAGGGGAATGCCTTCACCTTTTTTTTGGGCTAGGTCGGGAAATACTGGCTGAGCATGGTTATCTAGCGCCAAGCTGACCGTAGCCGCAACTTGAAACATCTGATTTCCCAGCTGTCCCATCAAGGACCCGACTACAACAGGTTGGCTGGCGGCATGCACAGGTGCCAAGCCAAGCCAAAACAAGAGGGCCGCCAACAGCGCAAGCTTTTTAGTATTCCACGTCATTTTTAACTTCTCCTCTTGCGGCCGCTTACGCATGCGATGTTTGGGCAAATGTGGTTTGCATGGCATTCAATAAGCGCCTTATGATAAATTTGAGCGCATAGTGGAGCATGCGTAAACTTTTTTTAGACTCAGGTTCAAGCTTCCGTGATTTAGCTCACTCACATGTAGGGGCATATAGAGTGGCCATGTAGGGTCTTTGATTATGTTACGCTAAGAATAATTTCCAGGCATGCAAAATTTTTGGCATGCATATGGCAAATAGGAGGGCTACTTATGTGTCGGATGCTATTTTTGATTTATGTGTGTATCGCTCAATGCTGCTCCAGCCTGGCGGCCTATGAACTGGGTATTGTTTCCATGTTCAAGAATGAGGCTGCCTACTTGAAAGAATGGGTCGAGTATCACCGCCTAGTGGGGGTGGAACATTTTTGGTTATATGACAATGAGAGCGACGATAATTGGGAGGAAGTTCTGCAGCCCTACATTCAAGAGGGACTGGTGGAAGTTATGCATTGGCCGCTTATCGCCGACTCTATTTGGTATGTGCCTACTCAGATTGCCGCTTTTAAAGATGGGCTTTATCGGGCTAAAGGACGCGCAAAATGGGTAGCTGTAATAGATATTGACGAATTCGTCGTGCCCATGAAAGAAAGCAGTCTGACGGATTGCATAAATAAACACTTTTCTGGAGCTTCGGCGATTTACGCTAGCTGGCTGCACTTTGGCACAGGGGGAGTCTCCCTTTCCGTAGGCGAGCCTATTCTTTGTAGGCTCACTGCCTCTTCGCATATCAAATATAGCAAAAACCGCGTTGGTAAAAGCATCGTGCGGCCAGAGGATATATCAATTGAAGAGACTTGGTATCCGCATCATTTTGTCTTGCATCCCCATGCTTACTATGTGAATGGCAATAATGAGAAATTAAAGCTTAAAGAAGACGGAAAATCGCCGGTGATAGATCGCCGTCACCATGGTAAATATATGCGCATCAATCACTACAAATTGCGCGATGAGAATTTTTTCCACAATGTCCGTATGGCCAGGTGTGACCAACAGGGTAAAATTGCCCTCTTGAAGGAATATAAAGATTTTTCATTGGATCAAGATTTCAAAATAGTCGATTTAATCCGCGAGCATTACCCTTTTATGTATAGAGGATTTTGGAATGGAAAGTGAACGTTGGCGAAGATAAGCTTTAGCTCAAGAGACCGGGCGATTCCACCTGCGCATTGCGATAGCTGATCGCTTCCATGATGTGATTTTGATGCACGACTGAGCTGCCCTCCAGGTCGGCGATGGTCAGCGAGACCTTGAGGATGCGGTCGCAGGCCCTGGTGGAAATGCCCATGACGTCGATGGCTCGCTTGAGGATGTTTTGGCAGTCGCTGTTTAGGGCGCAAAACTCCCTGATTTCCCGGGCGGAGATGAGCGAATTGGTGCGTGCGCCCCCAAAGCGCTGGTTTTGACGCAAGCGCGCTTGCTTGACCCGTTCGCGGATCACGAGCGAAGACTCTCCCTTTTTCCCTTGCATGATTTCTTGGTACTTTAAGGCAGGGACTTCTAAGTGCATATCAATTCTGTCCCAGATGGGGCCAGATATTTTCCCTCTATACCGCTCTATCTGCATGGGGCTGTCCTTGCAGGGCTTAGAAGGATGCCCTAAGTGCCCACAGGGGCAGGGATTCATGGCGGCTATGCAGATAAAATTTGTGGGGAAGGTGAAGTTGCCGTTGGCCCGGCTGATGGTGACTTTGCGGTCTTCGATGGGCTGCCTGAGGACTTCCAATACCATGCGGGAGAACTCGGGTAATTCGTCGAGAAATAGAATGCCGTTGTGTGCCAAAGACACTTCGCCTGGCCTAGGAACCATTCCTCCGCCTATCATGCCGGCATAGCTGATGGTGTGATGGGGAGAGCGGAAAGGCCTTTGGGTGATGATGCTGTGTCCATTGGGAATCAGCCCGGAGACGGAATGTATTTTAGTCGTTTCCAAGGCCTCCTCGATGGTCAGCTCGGGCATGATGCCGGCGAT
>PLSG01000255.1 GCA_003164155.1 Parachlamydiaceae bacterium
GATGTCTTTGGCAATTTCGGCCATTCTGATCTCTCGATCCGGTCCTGTTCCCAGCATGGGTTCCCACATTGGGGTCAAAATGGCTGCCGGATGTACGGAGTTGCATCGAATCGGATATCCTTGCTGACAACAATAGAGCGCAACAGTCTTTGTATGATTCCTGACAGCTGCTTTGCTTGCTGCATAGGCAGAGGCACCAGGAATCCCGACAAGCCCAGATCTTGATGAAATATTGATGATCGATCCAGTTCCCGATGATTTCATTGCTTGAATCGCATATTTGCATCCAAGAAAAGTCCCATCAGAATTAACTGAATTGACTTTTCTCCAGCTATCCAGCGATGCATTTTCAGGGTCTTGAGGACCAAACCCTTCTTGGAATCCTGTTACTCCAGCATTATTGACCAGAACATTGAGCTTGCCGAATCGTTCAGTGATTGTCGAGATGACCTGTTTCCAGTCGTTTTCGTTTGCAACATCCAAATGGAGGTAAATGCAATCACCACCTATCATTTTTGAAACCGACGCTCCTAAAGAATCATTGATGTCAGACACAATTACTATTGCACCTTCTCTCGCTAAAACAATTGCCGTCTCTTTGCCAATCCCTTGCGCTGCGCCTGTAATTAGAGCGACTTTTTCTTGTAATCTTTTTCTAAACATACTTTGCTTATTTCAGTTTTAAAATATTTATTCGGTTAGCGCCGTTGGAAAAAATAGAATAGCCCTGCCTGATTTAAAGAGCCCAATGTTAACCCATTCAATCCAATGCACACTTCCCCTACTTCCACAATGATGAAAAAAGGGTCAGAAAAAGGGTCAGGCTTCACAGTCTCACAGTTGCTATTTACAACTGTGAGTCTGTGGCCTAGCCTTTTTTCTATCTATAAGTTTGATTGATTAAAGCCTTTATGGTCTAACAACTATCGCGCTATGCAGTTATTAATCAGCGGATGTGGGCCAAAGGTGCGAGTTGACCTATGTCACATTGCATAGCTCCTCCTTCTCCATTCAACTAGTTTTGGGGATTAATTGGAACTCAAGAAGTCCATTTCCTGATCGGATATGCCACTGCTTCGCAAGATTTGGGTCCTAATCCTCACTGACTTATCATCCTCTTTGCGCCTTTGCGCAAGCCATCTACTAGATTACCTAAGCGATATTTTCGAAGTACCCATTGTATCATTGGGGGATCTAAAGGATTTTGCTATTCTCGGACTATAGTTTTTTTTCCACTGGAATAGCAAATCTGGCAACACCATGCTCTGACTTCTCCCCAAGAAAATTGGATGGGGATCCCTCAAGTTCTTTGTAATGTCTTTTTATATATTTATACATCTGGCCATTCTTATTGCCGGGCTCAAATTCAAAGATCAGCGTGTGCGATCCATGTTCAGCGGCTTGTTTTTTAAGCTCCCTGAGTGTGCTATGATCAGCGCCATGTGGGTGTTTGATCTCCATCAAGCGCTCCACATAGGCAACAGAAGTTTTATCGCTCATGGCAGCAATGGAGACGGGATATTTTGTTGCATAAGATCCCCGTTGGTCAAGATGCACTATTTTTTTTCCCTCCAGGACGGGAGGCTTGGGGGCTCTGAGGGGAATGGAAAATCGAAGTATGCGACGCTTATATGAATACGTCTTTATATCTGTATCCCCAAAAAAATTTAATTCAGAACTGGCCAGTTCTTTGTATTTTTCTTTTAGAAGTGCGCGTACTCTGCCTGTCGTCGAATTATTACCCCAAGCAAATTCAAAGATAAGTGTGTCCGATCCCTGATTTACAGCAATCTTTTTGAGCTCATCGATGGTCGTAAACACTGTGGTAAACGGTTTTTGGCAAACCATCAATCCATTCACATAGGCAATAGAAGTTTTGTCGCCCATGGAAGCAAACTTCACTGGATGTCCTGGAATTGCCGATAATCCCATTACCTCTGGCGTGTTATAAGCCAATTGTTTTTCTAGGGCTATTTTAAAAAGATGCTTTTGGCCTTCAATGGAGGGAGCATGGGAATTAATATAGGGATGCTTGCCCAGGTAAGCATGATGTTTCATCATCCAATCCATAATGCTGCCATGCGCAACTTCTCCAAATTGGAGATAGAGCTCTTGCGCGCCATTTTCTCTTGCAAAAGCTTTGAGCGTTGACAAAGCACTAAAAACAGTGCCGCTGGCATTTTTTGGAGCACCAATATCATGCACATATACCAACAGACCACTGTCGCTTTTTTTCATATGCGAAAATTTCAAAAGCCCTCTGCCATTTTCCCCTATGTTGATCAGCGACAGGCCTTGTAAGTCGGTAACGCAAGAAGATCCATTCACAAAACGCATTCTCGGAGGAAAAAGTTGTACTCCGCCGCTTTGGTCGTGAAAGAAATGGGTGAGGGAATCACGAGATGACGCAAACATTTGCCTTGCCTTGAAGCCTATAGGGATGGGGGAAGTGTAGCCGACGTGCTGCGCTATCTTGTCCTCCACCCACGTGAGAGTGGTGCGCAGTTGTTTATCTAGGCGGATTCTATAGACCGGGTGCATGTTAGATACAGCGGGGCTTTTTTGAACGCTTAAGATTGATAATAAGGGCTTTGAGATTGCCTTTAATCCGCTTAGAGCGCCTCCCAGAGCG
>PLSG01000410.1 GCA_003164155.1 Parachlamydiaceae bacterium
ATTTAGCGCAAAGCGATGTACAACGAGTTTTGATGAGACAACTTCAGACACTGGGGTATGCGATCATCAACTTGCCAGAAGATTTGAATCAGCGCTACCAGGCCTTCTTGCCGTCCACCCAGCTCTTTTTCAGGCAGGTCAGCCGCTACAAAAATCAATTTAAAACGCCCTCATTAACAGGCTATATGACTCCCTATCCGGGATTGCATGAAGTCTTTGAAATGCGTTTCCAGAACAAGGATCCCCATTTTCTAATCCCAAAGCCGCTGAACGACATGCCAAAGATTTTTGGAGATTTTCATCAAATCCTCGTGCAGGTATTGCAAATAGCCTCAAACCATTATTTTGGCGACCAAAGATGGCTCTCATTATTAGATGACAGTACGTTTCGCTTATTGCATTACGACAATATAAGCGCTATGCCGGCAGATGTAGTTGAGCAACACATTCCCACGCATACCGATTCGAGCCTGCTCACGCTGTCGCCTAAGGCCAAGGTCTCTGGTTTAGTGGTCAGACGCTATGATAATTTGGAATGGCTGAATGCGGACGATATGATGCAAGACAACCAGGCTATTTTGTTTGCCGGCGAAGCGTTGACGTATTTGACAGGCAATGACATTCCCAGCTTGGTGCATAAACCCGAGATTCAAACCATGCTGAAATCAGACTGCGCCCGCATTGTGACCCCCTTTTTCTTGCGTCCCCGCGAAGATGCCGAGCTGATCAGTCCCTTAGCATTGCCGAAAAAAGAGCTTGAGGTTAGTGCTCTGACCAACAATATAGGCGAATGCCGCAGTTCCCTGCCGTGGAAGCAGTTGCCCTATTATCGGTAGAAATTCATAAAGGCGAGTTTAGAGAAATTCTTTGGGGGCGATTTTCATTCTCTTTTACCCAATTTCCTACTTTAATGTGGGCGCTCATATGCACGGGCAAGGTGATCGTAAATTCGGTAAACTCTCCTTCCTTTGAGATAAAGGTAAGTGTGCCTTCGTGCTGCTGGGAGATGATGTTATGGCTAAGCGACAACCCCAGCCCTGTGCCTAATGAAGCTGGCTTTGTGGTAAAGAAGGGAATGAACACCTTTTTAGCGATATTTTCAGGAATGCCTACGCCATTGTCCCTGATCGCAATTTCGTATTTGTCGCCTTTATTTTTAGTCTTGATAGTGATCAAAGGCTTGAACGCATTGCCGCCTGGGCCCTCTTTCTTTAGAGACAGGGCGAAGTAGGCATTATTCAGCATGTTGAAAAATACTCGACTCATGTCTTCGGTGGCCATTTCCACTTGTGAGATAGTGGGGTCAAATTCCCTTTCAATCTTGACGTCAAAATTGGGATTTTTCGAGCTCATGCCCATTTGGAAGAGGACAATGCATTCGTCAATCACTGCGTGAAGATCGACAGACATGTACTCCCCAGATTTGCCACTGGCATGTGCTAGCATTTTCTTTAGGATGCTATCGGCTTTAGAGCCCTGCACAAAGACTGTATCGGTATTGGATTTTAGCTTTTCCAAAGAGGAATGCAGCTCGGTTTGGTCATCGGTATTTAGTGTGGAAATCCCCTTTTGAAAAGCTTCTTCAAAAGATTGGATGAGCTTTAGGGATAGTTTTGAGAAATTGATTACAAAATTAAGTGGGTTTTTTATTTCATGTGCGATCCCTGCCGTCAAAGAACCTAAAGAGGCCATCTTTTCTTGCTGGATCATCTGACTCTGCATAATTTGGATTTTCTGCAAAATGGCTTCCAGTTCGGTATNNTGCGGGCATTCACCTTGCTTTCCAATTGGTTGTAAAACAGCGCGTTTTCGATGGAAATGGCTACTTGCGAAGAGAGCATAGCCAACACGCGCACGCGCGTGGGGGTAAAGGCATCGGGAAGAAGCCTATTTTCGAGGTAGAGCATGCCGGTCAGCTTTCTTTGGTGGATGAGCGGCACGCACAGGATAGATTGGACGGCAAGCTTTTTTATATACACATCATTGACAAAGTTGCCTTGGCTAACCGCGTTATTGACCAGCAGCTCCTTCAAGCTTCTAGCTACATACTGGATGATGGCCATGCATAGTTCGTTTCGCTTGCTTTCGATGGGCGTTTGAGTGAACAGCGTAGCCTCTTGTTCGCCCATGGCGATTTCAGAGCGAAACATCAGCTGTTCGCCTTCTTTCAAGATAAGCACCGGNNTGATCTTCATCAACTTAGCCAAGAGCTTATCCAAGACTATTTCCCCAGAGATGGTTTGGGAAGCCTGAATGATGGTGCTGACGTCAAATTCACTTGAAGAAGACTGAATGGTAAGTCTAGAGGCTTCAGACGTTTGCGTCTGAGAAAATGTTTCGTTAAAGGTCTGTGAAGAGGCTACTTGATGTGCTAAGGATCTGGACACGACCTTGTCGTGCAGCAGATCCTTATATTTCTCCCTGAGGAGAATCAATTTAGCTTCTGCCCCCCAGCGGAAATAGCTGTTATAGGCATCTACCATAAAGGAGGCAGCAGTGCGTTTGTCTCCGCTCTCTAAGCAGCATTTTGCGGCCAGTTCGTATCCGAGGGCTTCATCGTTGAGATAGTCATTTTCATGCGCGGTTTTAATGGCTCTCTCGTAGATTTTCATAGCTTCTGCCCGTTTGCCGCATACCCGCGCCATTTCACCAGACAACAGTAGATATTTATGCAGATAGTTCACCGGACAGATATCGGCCCACTTTTTGATGCGTGCTTTGAGGCTTTGGACTTTAGTCCAATAGCGCCTTTTCCCCTCTGGCGTGACGCATAGGGCTACCAGGCTCATGGCTTGGAAAAAGTAATAGTAGGTCCATAAAAAATGGCCTAAATATCCCGAATAGTAGGGCTCCAATTTTTCTTGCAGTGCCACAGCTTCGGCGTATTTTTCGTGGTAATAGTAGAGCATCGATCTCCACACGCAATTGTGAAATTGGAGAGCAAAGGCCACTCCTACAGGTTTTGGCTGGCTGAGCAAATCTTTCCACTCATCGGTGCGCAAATCGCTAATGCCCTCAGTCATACCCCTTAAGCTGGCACAAACCGATAGCATAAAAGAGGAAAACAAAACCCCTAAGGGCATCTTATTCAGCGCAGCCATCTGCTGGTTTTCTCTCAGATCACTTTCCACTTCTACCAAATTCTTATCGCTAGCCAAAGTGAAAATGCCCATGGTGATAAAGCAAGAAGAAGTAAAGACCATCAGCCCCGCTGCGAAGCATTTGCGTTCCATAACCTTGAGCAGGGGAATGGGAGTTTTAATATGCATGGTCCAATAGCCCACCAGGCAATAAAAAGTGACTTCAGATTGCAAAGAGAGGATGGAGAGAGGGAACTTCTCTATTAGTTTCAATCCAACATTGGCAAATTTAATTCCCTGTTTATAATCCTGATGAATTTGCGAAACTAGGATTTTGGCATAGCAAATGAAGGCTAGAGAGGAGTAGGCCTCGATCCCATTTTTGATGCACAAGTTGATCAATGAAATAACTAAATAGCGGTACGTCCTATGTGCTGTGTAGTAGCCGGCACAAATAAAGGCGTTGTAAATTTCGCCGATGACTATAGCGAATTCATCTTGGGTAACCGGTAAATGACATAAGCTTTTCTCATTGTATTGCCATAGATGCAGGTGCAGTTTTAACTTCTCAGAGATAACCTCATAGTGGTCGGGAGGATGGCGGGCATTGATCCCAAAAAAGGCCAAGGCCTCGGTGCTAACGCGAATGGCATCCAAAAATTTGCCTAGTTGATTAAAATAGGAAATCTTGAAGTAATAAATGCGCCCTTTTTCGATCGTGCTTTTGACTTCCCTGAGAAGTAAATCCAGTCCTTTTTCCACTTCAGCGTGGTTGGCCAGCTGCAGATTGCATAAGGCATTATTTTTGTAGAGCGCATAGGTTAATTCATACTGACTATGCCATGCGTTTGTGGTCAGCAACTTAATTCCCGTTTGGAAATATGCTTGCGAGGCTGTATAAGCCTCTAATCCGCTAGCTTTTTTGCCAGCTTTTAAGTTGAACTGCGCCAGAGCCTCTCTTTCATCGCTTTCTTCAATCAGGTCGATCCCAAAGTTAAGCTGATTGACGATGGTCATGATATTTTCATTTTCTTTAGGGGCTAAGGCCTGCATTTCCCGCCCAATGTGCAGATGCAGCACATTTAGTTCCTCTTGGGGCGTCAGCTGGTAGGCGGCTTGCTGAATCCGGTCGTGTTGGAAGGCATAGGTGATATGCGAAGAATCTGAAGGCTTGCCTGTATTGTCCCCGAGTAGAAAGGCATCTTGCTCGGCTATGATCATTTCCTCTACTTGTCCCTCCCAAAGGGCTTCGGCCGTCTGGGATGGGGTCATTTCGCACACATTGGCTAGCGTTTGTAAATCAAAGGTGTGCCCGATAGCAGCCGCTGTTTTTAACAGGATTTGGGTGAGAGGCGACATTTTTTGAATTTTAGAGCTGATCAGCGTGGCTACGTTTTCCGTGACATGCAAAGCCTGAATGCGCTCTATATCCCATATCCAGCACTGTTTTTGCATATCGAAATTGATCAAGCTCTCTTTGTAGAGCATTTTCAAAAACTGTACGACAAAAAAAGGGCTGCCACCTGTTTTGTGATAGACGGCATGTGTCAGAGCCTTCGTTTGTTCTTCAGTATTGTGGAAGGTTTGGCTCACCAGTTCCAGCACAAAGGTCTCTTCGAGGGGCTTCAGAGTAATGGTTTCTACCAGACCCCCAGCCTGCTGAATATCGTGGATGGTTAGGGAAAAGGGATGGGAGGCGGTCACCTCGTTATCGCGATAAGCCATGATGAACAACAAGTGGCGCTGATTGAGGTCGCCGGCAATCTTCAGTAAGATCTTAAGCGAGGCGGGGTCAGACCATTGCATATCGTCGAGAAAGACCACTAAAGGGCGCTTTTTTCTGAGGAAAGCCTCTATGAAAGAGGCGAAGACAAAGTTAAACTTATTTTCGGCTTGGCTAAACTCCTGATTGACCATGGGGGGCTGTGTTCCGATGATCAACTCCACCTCGGGTATGATGTCAATAATCATTTGCCCATTATTGCCCAAGGCCTTTAAAAGCCTTTTGCGGTATTCATCCAATTCCTCAGCGCTTTCGGCTAGCAGCTGAAGAATGAGACTTTGAAAGGCCTGAATCAGGGCGCTATAGGGGGTGTTGGTCTTGATCTGCTCGAAGCGTCCAGAGATGAAAAATCCCTTTTTGAGCATAACTGATTGCTGGATTTCGTTGACCAGTCGCGATTTTCCAATGCCTTCAGGGCCTTTGACTAACAGTACTTCGACGCTTCCGCGACTACTACGCTCAAAGGTTTCCAAGAGTGTTTCGACTTCGCTTTCTCGGCCATACAGTTTTTGAGGAAGGGCAAATTGATCGAATACATCGTTTTGTCCTGGTTCAAAATATTCTACGCCGCCTTGGGAGGTATATTGCAATTGACATTTTTCCAAGTCGTTTTTAAGGCCGTAAGCACTGTGATAGCGATTTTCCGCCCCTTTGGCCAAGCATTTCATGACAATGGCCGATACCGCGCGGGGAATGGTGGGGTCAATCTTATGCGGCGGCTCTGGCACCTTCGCTATATGGTAATGAATCAGTTCCATGAGGTCTTGAGAGTCGAAAGGCACGCGTCCTAGCAGCATCTCGTACATCGTCACGCCTATGGAATAAATATCCGTGCTGTAATCAATCGAGCGGTTCATTCGTCCAGTTTGTTCGGGGGAGATGTAAGCCACGGTACCTTGTATCAGGCTGGGGCTGATCGCTTGTTGCACTTCGCGTGAGAGCAGGGTGGATATGCCAAAATCGATAATTTTAACTTCTTTTTTAGCCATATTGACGATGATGTTATGCGGCTTGATGTCCTTATGAATGATGCTTTGATGGTGTACTTCGCCGATTCCCTCTGCCAATCCGATGCTTATCTTGAAAAAGGTGTCCAGATTGATTTTTCCGATTTTAATTAAGTCAGCTAATGGCTGGGCATCACAATCCTCCAAAATGAGCATTACGCGCTCTTTAAGGGGCTCTAATGCGTAAGCTTTGATCACATGCTCAGAGTTGAATTTCTGTAAAAAGGCATATTCATGCTGCAGCTGTGCCACATGCCGTGCATCCGGGCGCTCATCCTTCGAGATTTTAATGATCACCGGCACATTGTCTACATCTCTTTTGCAGCGGTAAACATATGAGTGACGCCCTTCGTATAGCTCTTCAATAAATGTGTAATTGGGAATGGTGATGGGCATGGCTGTCCTCGCTGGTTAGATTATCGCAACTTTGTACAAAGACGCGATAACCGCATTATTCATAATAAAACATTTAATATGCAAACAAAACCCGGACAAGCTCTTACGTTGTAAAATTGAAGGAATTCCAAATCCCTATTCACCTTTTCGGTCAAAGTCAGGGCTGTGCGGCACAACGGCCTATTTCCTTATTGTCACGAAAAAATAAATCTACTACATTCAAGGATGGCAGGTTTGGTGGAAATAAGTATTTTGTTTTGGTCAAAAATCATAAACCTGGACTTTTGATAAATTTTAAGCAGATAAAATCGAGCTATCATAAGGAAAACCACATATCATGATTCCGGAGTCTTCAGCTGCAGCAAATAGCTTTGACTACAGTTATTCATTAGCGGAGCTCAATAAGCACAAGATCCACATAGGGGATCTGCGGCGTAGTTACTACGTACATGTCCCCTTGACAGGCGACAAGCAGACTCTCATGCCGGTGGTTATCATGTTGCATGGGGCAGGAGGCAGTTCTCTAAATGCCGCCATGCATTATGGCTGGCCGGAAAAAGCCGATAAGGAAGGCTTTTTAGCAGTGTTTCCCGAAGCCATGCGTTTGCAGCCTGGACNNGACGGCTCGGAGCTGGGAATTCTTTCTCAAAGTGGCATCGACGACATCGGATTTCTTAAAGGCCTTATCGAAGACATTCAGGGAAAATATGCCATAGATATGCGCCGTATTTTTCTGACCGGTTTTTCCAATGGAGCCGGCTTGTGTTTTCGTGCCGGCGTGGAGCTTTCGGAGTATATCGCGGCTATAGCGCCTGTAATGGGACGCAACTGGAGCGCCGATGCCCATCCCAAAAAGCCTATGTCGGCATTGCTAATTGTGGGAGAGCTGGATCCCATGAACCCGCTATTGGGGGGCACGGGGAAAAATCCATGGGGGGTAGGTGAGCACAACCTGCCTCCCATGATAAAGTCCGTGGAGCCGTGGTTAAAGATCATTGGGACACGGCTAGATCAATGCACTAATGCCAAGCGGGAAAGCTCTCTATGTATTCAATATGGCCCTGGGACGACGGGACATACTCTCACCTATATCATTGTGGAAGGGCAAGGGCATGAATGGCCGGGTCAACCGCGCCTTTTGCCAGAGAGCATTACTGGCCCTAACCGGGAAAATGTCTTGAATGCCACAAATTTTATCTGGGATTTTTTCCAACAAACGTCTTTAAGCCAGCATGTGCATCCCTACAAACACACTTGAGGAAGTAACTGTTCAAATCCTTTCGTAGGAACTATGGGGGAGCTGAACGCTTACGGTCTGCGTTCATTTTACTTTCCTTTTCTATGCAAATGGCTTATTCTGACTTTATAGAAAATCAAAGGAGGATCCAATTATGAATACTTCAAATCCCGCCTTGCGCGAAGATACATTTACGAGCTTACGCAGTCAAGCTGAGCGCGGTGCCGCCATGACCATCCAGGGAACTATTGTTAAAACAGCTCTGCTGCTACTTGTCGCAGTACTTTCAGCTGGATGGACATGGATGAAATTTTATCAATCTGGAGGCAATCCAGCCAGTGTTACCACCTGGATATGGGTAGGGGTGATTGGCGGCCTTGCCATGGCATTGGTCACATCATTTAAAAAGGAGTGGGCGGGCATTACTGCACCCCTATACGCTTTACTGGAAGGTCTTTTCATTGGGGCGATGTCTGCCATGCTGGAAGCTTCGTTTCCTGGAATCGTGATGCAGGCAGCCGGACTTACTTTTGGAACGCTATTTGTCATGCTGTTCCTCTATCAATCGGGCATGATCAAGGCCACTGAAAAATTTAAGCTAGGGGTTTTTGCGGCCACAGGCGCCATCGCCTTGGTTTATCTGGTAACCATGGGATTGAGTTTTTTTGGGATCCATTCTTCCTTCATGTACGGCAGCTCTTGGCTCAGCATTGGCATCAGCCTGGTGGTGGTAGTGGTCGCGGCTTTGAATTTTGTAATCGATTTTGATTTCATTGAGCAAGGCGTACGCCAAAGCGTGCCAAAGTATATGGAATGGTATGGGGCTTTTGCTTTAATGGTTACACTCGTTTGGCTATACATCGAGTTCTTGCGCCTGCTATCCAAATTGCGCGATAGATAGCACTTCCAGGGAAGACTATAAGCCGTCTCAATGCCACATTTTTAGATAACGCATGCGAGTTTTTAGTTTTTGCTCTTTACGGATTAGGAAGGT
>PLSG01000483.1 GCA_003164155.1 Parachlamydiaceae bacterium
GACTCGGGGCTGCGGTCACTGTGGGCTTTGTTCAGTCGCTCGAGGCGAGCTCTCGGAAATGAGAAACCCATCTTTATGTAGACTGAAACGTCTTTAACACTTCCTTAGTCAATTTTGGGATCTTTTTTCAACGATGTTTTTAGGTTGATGTCTATGCCCTAGGGGTGCAATATTTATTTTACTTTCCGAGGGCTGCGCTTCGCTTGCCCTGGGCTATTGCAGCCTGTAGGGATGCTAGAAAGGGTGGTAAGCTAACCACTATTTACACAGTACACCTAGACTAATTTTGAACTTGCCTTAAAAAGGGAGGATGGCGATGATAAAAAAATAAAATATAGGTGAGATATGCAGTGTTATTTAGCTGACGGTCAAGGCATAGATAGTATCAGTTTAAGCCATAGGGCGGCGCCTGCCATCCTCAATGATAGGGACGTTTTGGTAGAGGTTAAAGCTTGCTCTCTGAATTATCGCGACTTGATGATCGCCAAAGGCACCTACTCCGCGCATGATTCATCAGCTCCTTTTATACCCCTTTCTGACATGGCTGGCGAAGTAAAAGCCGTGGGCTCAAAAGTAAGCGCACTAAAGCCAGGAGACCGAGTATTAAACCATCCTTTTCGCCATTGGCCAGCTGGTACCCTCAATTCACAGTGGGCGCGAACTTTTGTGGGGTGCATGGGAATGGACGGCGTGCTGGCCGAACAAATTGTCTATCCGGCAGATGCCCTGATTGTGATTCCGGATTATCTCAGCTACGTGGAAGCCTCCACTTTTACTATAGCCGGTTTGACAGCTTGGGCCGCTGTGGTGACCCATGGCAGGATTCGTCCAGGCAATTGGGTGCTGCTACAGGGGACGGGGGGCGTTTCGATATTTGCAGCGCAGTTGGCTCACGCTATGGGAGCTAAAACGATCATGACCACTTCATGTGCGGAAAAAGCCGAGTATGTTAAAAAGAACATAGGAGTTACGGCTACGGTGATCTACCAAGACCCTGACTGGCATAAACAGGTCAAACAAATTACCCAAGGCGCCGGCGTTGACGTGGTAGTCGATGTAGTCGGGGGAGAAACGCTGTCTTTATCTTTGCAAACGTGTAGCTATGGAGCGCGGGTTGCCGTAATTGGCGTACTTTCCGGGCAGAATACGACACTGCGCATCCGCGATCTGCTAGCCCATCAAGTGGCTCTGCGCGGTATCTACATGGAATCAGCCGCAGAGCTGCGCGCTTTCGTCTGCGCGGTCGAAGCGCTTAAAATCAAGCCTTCTGTAGACAAGGTATTTTCCTTTTCACAGGTGCGTGAAGCATATCGCCATCTAGAATCTCAAAAGCATATCGGAAAAGTGGTGATAGCCTTTTAAAGTAAGCCAAGCTGAAATTCTATGGCGCAGTTGCGTTCAAGTGAGGAATAGTTTTTCGTATAACCCGTGAAGTAAAAGCGCATATTTTCTATAAATGATTATTATTTAAATTTCAATGAGTGATTTTAAAGAAGAGCTTTTCTCTTGAGATTTTGGCCAAGGCTTTAAAATCTAGGTACTCTTGCCCAGTTAACCATGCATCATAAAAATTGTATACGCCAGACCATAGGTTCATCAATGTGAGCCGTCTTGCTTTTAAAGTCTCGGGAGGCGGAGTGACTTCGTAAAACGTTTGCAGCGATTTTGCATAGAGATCTAGCAGCAGAAACGCGCTTTGGGGACTTAATAGCGCCTGGTTGGGCAGACGGCATAAATGCAGTTCATCTTGGACAACTAAGTTGTTGCATAACTCTAAGATAGTACTTTGCAGGTTTTCTGCATTGGACTTTTTAGCACTTTCACAGTAGCTGAGAAATTTAGAACAATCGCGATAGTTTCCATGTCTCCAATAGCTTTTATATTTCTCGAAATCTCTTTTTTGGAAGATTAGCGACATTTTTTTCGCCATTTTATCAGCTTCTTGGCCCTGTTTGAGTTGATGGTGGTATATATTGAGAATCAGGGCATGTACGGCTGGGTAATAAGTTGCTTCAGCGATCATTTTCTCTAGCAACAAAAATAGTAATTCTCTGGCGGCAGGTAAGCGCAAGGAGGTGATCAAGCTTTCTGAGAAAGCCAAAAATTGCTCGAAAGGTTCATTAGTCGAACCTCGAAGCATCAACAAACGGCAATTCATCCAGATATTTTGATATCTACATCTGAGTGCTAAAAGCAGTGGCTGACGCGCAGAGTCAAGGTGCTCAGCAAAGCATAGCGCATGCTGTAGGCCGCGGCGGTAAGCTTCCAAACTGATAGGTATATCTGCAGAGGGCTTGGGCAACAATTTATTGCCGACATTGTCGTGCATGAGTGTGCGCAAGTCTATCAAGGCAGGCAGGAGCTTTTGGGCACTTTCTTCGTCCAAAATAATTCTTTTGGAGCTGAATAGACCGCATTCTTCTGCTAATAAGAGTAGTAGAGAGGCTTGGCGTATATGCAAGGCATCATTTGTGGCGTTGAGCGCTCCGATGAATTGCTGCAAGCAGGTCGCGGCTTCCAATAAAAATTCTATGCGGTGTCTTTTGATATAGCCCAGGCAGGTAATGATGGCTGTGAATCGGAAGACATGCTTTACTAACTCTTCAGAGGAATGGGGTTTTGAGCACATTAAAGTATTAAGCTGAATAAAAAAGTCCTGGTATATGTCTGTTAGCGCAGCGCGGATGTGGAGTGCGCTTTCCTCATCGAAATGGCTGGCCACAATTTTAGCTATGCGCGGGAGACGATCAAATTTATCGCCGCTGTAGAATCCACGGGCCAAGAAAAAGAGTACTTCCGTAGGTTCTCTGTGGAGCTGTAAAAGAGGAGGTGATTTAGCCTCGGGTTCGCTTGTGCCTCTAAGGACTATGCTTTCCAGTCCTTTTAAAGCAAGTTTTTTAAAAAATGAGTTGCGAGATTTAGCCAGATTCAATAACAAAAGCCATATTACGCGGTCGCCAGCCGAACTGTGGCTTAAGGTTTGCTTTAGTAGAGTTAGGAAGGTCTGGCGCAGTTCAGGCGACAGCACCATTTTTCCGATGGAGGAAATGAGCAAGGCGATGGGTTCTAGAAGAATATATTTCTCAGCTAGATTTCCAGCATGCTCCAGGTAAAAATGCAGTGCTTTGATCAGAAATTGATCTTCTAGCGTTTTACAATACACCACGATGGCAGCTTTTTTGTAGATGGGCTGGGTAATGAGTGATTCAGCCGGGTCCAGAAAGGTGAAAACTTCTGCGCATTTTTCTATACAGCGCACTAAGCTTTGGGCTTCTTTGGTCGATGAGATGTCACAAGCTCTATTTTCTAAAGTGAAGAATAGGCATATGCTGGCCAATTGATGCTGACTGTAAGAAGGAGTCTGGAGGAGATTGAGTAGTCTAGGGAAGTAGTGGAGCAACAGGTTTACAGGTAGGGCGTGGATGAGGTCGCTCAAAAAGGGGCTGTTGCGCTTTAATAATTCGATTAGATAGGGAAGGGTGAGCAAAATGTCCGGGATTTCCTGTGTGGCCATTATAGAGAGGGCGTCCATTAGATTAAGCAGAGCGGCATGCTCGGGCTTATCTATAGAAAGCTCCTTCCAACCCGAAGGCATAGACAATGCAAAGCGCTGGAAGATACGGGACCAGGCCGCGTGTTCAATATAATTTAAAGCTTTGACGGTCAAATTAAGCGCACTGCGGTAGCTGGGCTCATTTTGCGCATTCAAACACATCTCCACAATCTGTAGAGTAGTTTTAGATAGTGTTTTTTTTAATATTGGGGAAAGACTTTTGTGTGCGTACAGAGATTCCAAAAAAGTGCAGGCAAAGTGTTTGTAAAAAAGACCATCTTGCGCGGCTAGCAAGATGATCCCACGACTCTGAAGATCTAATGTGGTGATGCAGCTCAAATCTGTGGCTGCAAAAGCTGTCAANNGCATCTTGGAAAGCGAGTTTGAGGGTTTTAAAGGGCTCTCTGATGAGGCGCTTTCCCAAATAGCGAGGAAGCATTCATAGAGGGGACCCATGCTTTCTGCGGACAAAAGACCAGCTTTTTGGGCTTCACAAAATAAGTGCCAGGCATGCGTGGAGGCTTTGGATTTGGGCCTTTTGCCTGATGTGGCCGCTGGTTCGAGTAGTTTTTGGATGATTCTAACTATGCTTGCTTTTAAAGCCATGCGCGTGGTGTCTGAGGAGCTGCTGCATGTTTCTGCCAGTTCCTTAGAATTTGCGTAGGGAAGGCTTTTGGAAGATTTAAGCCCTGCAAAGAATTTATCGATGGCTGTCTGAATTTGGAGTAAAGCTCCTTTTTTGCCCGAGCTGGCCAGCGTAAAGAGCTGCTGCGCTTGCCGTAAAACTTGTGCCGACGAAGGGTCGTCTTCCGCGGCATTTTCATTTATTTCCTTCGAATCTGACTCGCTCGCACTTTCTTTCATTTCTTTGGAGTCCGATTCGACGGCACTATCATTGAATTGATCTTGCAGCAACAGGCACAGGTCATGTAAAGCGGACTTTGAAGAGGTCTTATCGGCACTTTTGATAATGGAGTCAATGAGCGTGACGCCTCTACTTCCCAGCATATGCATAATGTGCGGGTTGGCTTTCATCCGTTCGACCAAGCTTAGTAAATGCCCTGAGAATTCACTATNNTACTGGTTTTTTTTGCCAAAAAAGGCTAGGGCCTGGGCCACAAATTTATGCGCAGCTTGCTCTGGCCATTCCTTTTCCTTTGTGCGCTTAAAAAGCAGTTGCAAAGTATATTGAGCGGATTTTTGGCAATTTTCAGGGGATAGGTTTTCAGCAATTAGCTTTGTCTTGCGTGCGGTCAATAGTTTAAAGGCCGAAAACAGCAGTTTAGAAAGGATCTCTCTATCCAGTGCATCTGCTTGGCCCAGAGCTTGCGTACCCAAATTGACTTGGATAAGGCAAGTACGGTAAGAAACAGGGTATTTAAAGGCACTTTGAAAAAGTAGGCGCAAGCATTGCAAACTTTTTCTTGCATTAAAGAGGGCATGTTTTTGCGCTATATGATAAAGCTGGAAGATGCGTTCAAAGGTAATTTCGCTGGGTTGAGCATGTAAAGCTATTGTGGCCTGTGAAATAGAGCGGGCGATGCTTTGAGAAATCAATCGGTCTGGTTTGCCTGCCCCTTTTAGCAATAGGTTGAGCGCCTCCAGGTCCTTGGGCGATGGATTAGTCAGTAAGTTGTGCGGAGCACAGGCCGAGTATTTGTCTTGCAAAAGGGTTTTCATAAACGGCATTTCGAATGCCGCTGCATAGCTTTTACAAATTTCGCTTACGCTTTTTGTTAAAAGCGATGAGGTGAAACCTAAACAGTTGCAAGCCCCATACAAGAGGGTTCTAAAATTGTCTGCATGCGTTTCGGCTAGCTGCAGCCAGCTGCTGGTAAATGTGAGGACTTGCTCTAGCGGATGGGATGACAGCTGTAAAGTAGCTGGCTGGGCCGAGCTGTTAAAGATCAGGCGCATGGAAGATGGGTTATTGAGTATCGAAAAGGGATGAACGGCGGACTTAAGAGCTAGTTTGCTCTTTGGATTACCTAAACATAGTTGAAAAAATGATAAGCCTTTTAAGCACGCTAAAAAAGGAGCGGCTAATTCCGGCTCGCCTTTAATCAGCATTGTAAAGTTGAATGTTTGCTGCATGGTTTTTTCTATCAAATCGGCCCCAAACTGCATGTATAGGCAACGTTTCTCAGCGTTTTCACAAAGAATGAAGATGTCCAGCAGATTTAGCAGACTCACAAATGCGCTTTTGGGGCTGATGACATAATATCTTTGGAAAAAGGGAAGGAGCTTGTTTTCCAGAAATTTGAAATGCTTTTCCAAGGATAATTCTTGGCTGTTAAGTACTTGGCCTAGGGCTCTAGTCATATAACGCGGGGGGATATCATATCCTTGCGTCATTTTGCGCACTACGAGCTCCAGTAGATTGTCCTCGCCACGCTTGTTGATAAGTTCAAATGTTTTATTGCGCAGGGCTGCCAGGCAATCTTCAAAGAAGGGTTTTCCCCGGGCTGCGCGTTCACCATCAATGCATTGCACAGTTGGTTCGTAAATGGCCACTTGGAAGCTTTCCGCGCAAAGTCTGGCATTATTTTGCAGATCTTTTGAAGAGTCATAGGAAAAAGTCAATTGCATAGAAGGGGTTCCAGGGACATCTAATACCAGCCCACAATTGCCATTTAAAATGCGGCTCTTTGAATGGGCTTTGTGGCCACTCGCAGCTCCCTCTCGCTCGCTTGAACACAAACTGTGGATATACTCTTCTACTACTTCTTCGATTAGCTGGAAATTGGTATTCCCAAGCCAAAAATTAAGTTCGATTAGGCTGCAGGGTTCATTTTCAAGGATGTGGCTGGCCGCTTCTCCCATTATCCAGCCGGGATCCACTAGCTGTTTTCCCAACGTTTTGGCAAGGTGCGCGCTGAGGCTTTCCACGCACATTGAGCTATGTGAAGTTAGGCTCACCGGCATGGAGCAGAGGTTTTTATGTCTTTCATGTTGTTCTTTTGTCAGTGGTTGATTATGTGGAATGCGATCAGCTTTTTTGTCAGCTTCTATATCGGCATCATATGTTAAAGTGGGAGATGTAGTGAAAAAGGGCAGAGGAGAGAAGTATAAAGACATAAATTTATTGCTCGCTTTATTTTTAGAGGTAATTGTATGTTTTTTTGAGAATTAGATCAATGATTAAAAGTCTGATGATTGTAGGTTAGCATGTGGTAACGTTATTGTTCATAGTGTGATTNNATTTTAAAATAGAAAGGATAGATTTCATGGCTTCATCTTCATCAACATCTACCGCCCCAATGCTGCCCATGTTCGCAGACTGGGCTGTAGATCCAAGACCTGTATGCACAGTTGTTTGTGCAGCTATTGGCCAGACTCAGCAAAAACCAACTGGTTTTATACCTCCTCTTGTGGATTTGGTAGTAAGTTACATAAAAGTGAACAAGGGTAGTGTTTTTGGGGCAAGTGAATGGGAGACTTTTTGTGGGAAGGTTGAGCCAGCACCTGCCCTCCCTCTTAACATTGAAAATATATGGCAAAGCGCATGTTCTGCTTTTCCCGGAAAAAATGTGCATGAGACGCACATGCTCGTCTATATCCCGGCAAC
>PLSG01000103.1 GCA_003164155.1 Parachlamydiaceae bacterium
AAGAATTCTGATCCTGTAAAATTTTCAGGAACTTTCGCATACTAAATAGCCATCCCCCTTGCAGAAAAAAATGAATAAGCTTTGACCCTAATGAGCCCATTTCTTACAATGCATGTCACAACACCCTGTATACAGCGCGGACCACGAATTCAAAAAACAATAAAATTTGACTAAATTCCCCATGAATAGGCCATTGAAAAACGCTCTTGCATCGATCGGCGCCTATATGACCCTAATCTTCGAGGTGATATGGGTGTGCATGCGCCGCCCTCCCAAATGGGAACTTATCCGCGATCAGTTATATGAAGTTGGCGTAAAATCGCTTCCCGTAGTGGCCATCACAGGATTATCTACCGGGATGGTATTGGCCGCCCAGTCATTTTTCCAACTCTCTGACAAAGGATTATCTGGGGCCACAGGACTTATGGTGGCTAAATCTATGCTAGTGGAGTTAGGGCCCATCCTAACCGCCTTTATGGTTACTGGGCGCGTGGGGGCAGCTATGTGTGCAGAACTTGGCACCATGCAGGTCAGCGAGCAGATCGACGCCATGCGCTCCATGGCAGTCAACCCCCAGCGCTATTTGATTGCGCCACGCTTTATCGCCGGCACATTGATGATGCCCATTTTAACTGTTTTTAGCTGCGTCATGGGAATCTTCGGCGGATACGTGATTGCCGTAGACTACTATGGAATGAGCTCATCCTCCTTTTTAGACCCTTTGCCGATGCACATTGAAACCTTTGATTTTGTGATGAGCATGGTGAAGGCTTTCGCCTTTGGGGTTATCATCATCACCATTTCGTGTTATCGGGGCATGACGACTACCGGCGGAGCTGCCGGGGTGGGAAAAGCCACGACTAATAGCGTGGTCATTTGCTATTCCGTCATCTTGGTTACAAATTTCATTCTCACCGTCGGACTAAATACCTCTTATACATATGTATCGCAGCTCTTTGCGAGTTAAGAAGAAATGCCGCGGTTTTTGTTAAAGCGAGGTTTGGGCGCATGATTTTTAGACTATTTTTGGAACATTTATGATCAAAGCTCATGACATATGGAAAAGTTTTGGCACCCACGCCGTACTTAAAGGTTTAAACCTCGAAGTAAACAAGGGGGAAACCATGGTGATAGTGGGTAGGTCCGGCGTGGGCAAGAGCGTATTATTGAAACAGATCATATGCCTGGACCAGCCCGATCGAGGCTATATTGAAGTGGAGGGGACGCGCATTTCCGAAATCGGCAGTTCCGACCGCAATAAGATGCTGCAAAACATCGGCATGCTGTTCCAAGGATCTGCTCTATTTGACTCGATGAATATTTTTGATAACACGGCCTTCTGCTTGCGCCAGCATCTCGATCCCATAACGCACAAGCCGCGCACCGAGCAAGAGATTAAAGCCCGCGTGACTACCGCCCTAAAGATGGTGGGCTTGGCAGGCGTGGAAGATAAGCTGCCTTCTGAGCTCTCTGGAGGGATGAAAAAGCGTGCCGCCCTAGCCAGGTTGATCATCTATCGACCCAAAATTATGCTCTACGATGAGCCGACCACCGGATTGGATCCCATCACCGCTATGCAAATCAACGAGCTGATCATCGAGACCCAAGCCGAATTGCAATCGACGAGCATCGTGGTCACCCACGATATGTTATCTGCCCACGTGATTGCCGATTGGATTGGCTTTTTTCACCCCACTGAGGGTAGAATTTCCTTTTTGGCGCGCAAAGCCGATTTTTTTAAATCCGACGATCCATTGGTGCGCGCATTTTTAGATAGCACACTATTGCGAAATTAAGGAGCCTTACACATGCAAGACAGCGCCAAGAATGTTATAATTGGAGCATTTGTTATAATTGCAATTGGCATCGTGGTATTCATCCTGATGTTCTTACATCCCAAAGTAGGCGACAATGGCAAAACCCTGCACGTCCGCTTTACCAATATCGATAAAATTTCTAAGGGCACACGCGTTACCTTTGCCGGTAAGCCTGTGGGAGAGGTCGTCTCCATCGAGGAAGTTCCGGATGCGCGCATCGAGCAGTCGTTTCGCAAAGGAGATGTTTATATCTATGAACTGACCTTGAATATCGACTCCAGCGTCGACGTCTATGAAAGCGACCAGATCTCAATCCGCACTTCCGGCCTGCTGGGAGATCGCGCCATAGAGATAACTCCCGAGCCTGTGCATGAAAAAGAGTTTCTCAGACCGATCACGGCTCAAGAAGTCATTTTCGCCGCCAGCCCCCCATCGGTGGAAGAAACTTTGGGAAATATCCAAAATGTGGTGGGCAAGATTGGGCGCGCCTTTGAAGGCATAAGTGGGGAAATTAACACGCTCAAGAAACATAAAGTCATCGCGCGCATTGGCAAGGTAGCGGAAAATCTGGTAGATATCACCTCAGCTATCAATCAGCCCGCCGACCTTTCTGAATCGCTCAAAAATATCCATGCTACGATCGCCGGCGTGCGGGAATTGCAAGAAAGCATATCCAATTCATGGGTCCAAATCGACAACAATGTCCAGGTGGGAGTGCAAAATTTTGTCTCAGCCAGCGACTCTTTAGCCAAGATCGGAGAGACAGGCAAAGCCATCATAGACAAAACCAGCCGCGGCGAAGGCTCGCTCGGCAAGCTACTAGCCGACGATGAATTTTATTTGCGCCTGAATGCCACCATGCACAAGGCGGAAATTGTCGCCGACGATATCAATCACTATGGGCTGCTGTTTCATTTAGATAAAGGATGGCAGCGCCTGCGCGCTAGGCGAGCCAACTTGCTGCAGCAGCTTTCGAAGCCTCAGGAATTTCGAAACTTCTTTACCGATGAAGTAGATAATATAACTACTTCCCTTACGCGCGTATCTATGGTATTACAAGAGACGGAACAAGCTTATGGTTGCGATCGGGTCATCTGCACGCGAGAATTCCGCAAAGTCTTCGCGGACCTCTTGCGCAATGTGGGGGGGCTCGAAGAGAACCTGAAGCTCTATAACCAGCAAATGGAAG